>CANIIN010000339.1 GCA_947467405.1 Betaproteobacteria bacterium
ATCCGTGGTAATCCTCCTGCCTGACAGGCATGGCTGCAGTCTCCTGCTGTCCGGGCGATGCGCGATGCGGGAGTCCCGTGGTGATCTGCGGCACGTCGCTCAATAGTGAATGGCTGCGACATGCTGCATGGAGTCCGTTTCGATGGCCCAGACTTCACGTTGTAGGCGCAATTCGCTGCACGCCATTGACGCAAGTCAATTCACGCATGCTTTGTGTCGCGAGAAGGTCGGTCGTGATCTCACGCTATCCGGCACATGTGTCTGAAGATCGTCCAGGGACGGGCGTCTTCAGGCATTAACCGGGAAGTGGCGCGGACAATTCCCGGACCAGATCATGGCGTTTCGCACAAGCGCTGCCGGTCAGCGCGAAGCCCATCAGGCGACCTTCATGATTGATGAAGCGGGCCAGCATGCCGCCGGAGAGGCGGCGCACATGCCAGCGCCCGGTGTCGTCGATCTGCGGCGGGCATGCCACGACGGGCAGGGCCGGCGTGTTGACGATCACGGGCATGGGCGGATAGTTCGCCGCATGTTCCTTCTTGTGGAAGCTCCATGCCAGCGCGCGCGCGCCGAGTGCGATCGGCGCAACATGCGGTCGCATGCTGCCATTCATTTCTGCGCAATCACCCAACGCAAAAATGTGCCGGTCGCTGCTGCGCAGGAATGCATCGACCACGATGCCGCGATTCACCGCCAGGCCGGCCGCTTCGGCCAGATGCGTGCGGGGTTCCACGCCGGCTGCCGAGAGCACGACATCGGCCTGGATCGTCCTGCCGTCATCCAGCGTGACGACGAGCGGGCTACGCGACTGCATCGCGTCCGTGCGCGCAACCGATACGGCAGCGCGGCCGAGATGCCAGCGCACGCCGGCCTCGCCGAGTGCATCGCGCAGCGCCATGGCCGGCTCGGGCGGCAGCAGGCGCGGCAGCGGCTGCGATGCGATGTCGATCACATCCACCGCGTAGCCGGCTGCCAGCAGATCGTTGGCGAATTCGCATCCGACCAGGCCCGCACCGAGTATCGTCACGCTGTTTCTGCCGTGAATGGCATCGCGAAAGCGCGCATAGCTGCCGAGATCGTTCACCGACAGCACGTCTTCCGTGCCGTCGCCGGCGAGCGGCAGTCTTGCCGGATCGGAGCCCAGCGCAAGGACCAGTCGTGAATAACCGAGTTCGCCGCTGGGGCCGCTCACGACCTGGGAAGCCGTATCGATGCGGACGATGGCCACGTCCGTGAGCAGCGTGGCATTCAATTCCCGGCGCAGGGCAGCTGCATTTTTCAGCAGTAATTTCTGCGCCGTCTTGCGCCCCGCCAGTGCGCCCGACAGCGAGGGTTTGGAATAGAACCCGCCGTCATCGGCGGTGACCATCACCAGCGGCGCATTGCGTTCCAGCTTGCGGTACTGGCGCGCGAAACTGACGCCCGCCAGGCCGCTGCCGATGATGACGATGGGTTCCAAGGGATGGATGTGCGAGGTTCAGTCGGCGCCGGGCACGAGGCCCGGACGCCCGGATCTATTCGGCCGGCGGCAGGCGCAGCTTGCGGCTGCCCGGCAGTTCGCAATCGTGCACGGCCTTCAGCAGTTCATCGATGGCGGCCTTGCGAGGGAATGATTTGCGATAAACGAGCACCACACGGCGGTCGGGTATCGGCGCCGCGAACGGGATGTAGCGCAGCAGGCTGTCGCGCGGCACGCGTGCCGGCACCGAGGTGGCGGGCAGCACCGTCAGGCCGATGCCCGAGGCGACCATCTGGCGGATGGTCTCCAGCGACGAGCCTTCGAAGGTCTTCTGGATGCCGTCGCCGTCGGCATAGCGGTTGAGTTCCGGGCTGTAGCGCAGCACCTGGTCGCGAAAGCAATGCCCGGCGCCAAGCAGGATCATGGTTTCCTTGTTCAGCTCGGAACCCTTCACCGACTTGCGCTGCGCCCAGGCGTGATCGCGCGGCACGGTGACCACGAACTGCTCGTCGTACAGGGGCTGGATGATGAATCCGGGTTCCTCGAACGGCAGCGCGAGGATGGCGGCGTCGATGTCGCCCTGCTTCAGCAGTTCGCGCAGGCGGTGCGTGTAGTTTTCCTGCAGCAGCAGCGGCATCTGCGGTGCGCGCTTGTGCAGGATGCGCACCAGGCCCGGCAGCAGATAGGGTGCGATGGTGTAGATCACGCCGATGCGCAGCGGGCCCCGCAGCGGATCCTGGCCCTGACGCGCCAGGTCGCGGATGCCCTGTACCTGCTCCAGCACGCGCTGCGCCTGTTCGACGATGCGCGCGCCCACCGCGGTCAGCGTGACCTCGCCGCTGCCACGTTCGAACAGCGCCACGCCGAGTTCTTCCTCGATCTTGCGGATGCCCACCGACAGCGTCGGCTGCGACACGAAGCTTGACTCTGCGGCGCGGCCGAAGTGGCGCTCGCGCGCGACGGCGACGATGTAGCGGAGTTCGGTGAGCGTCATGATTGAAGTGTAGCCGCAGTTCCGGCAATGCGCGTCATTCGGCGCCCGGCGATTCGCGTTTTTTCCTGAGCACGTATGCAAAGCGCGATCCGGCCATCAGCATCAATGCCAGGGGCAACGCCGCGGCGCCGAGTCCGATGCTGCTGGTCAACGCACCCAGAAAAAGCGGTGCAACCACCGACACGCTGTTCAGTACGGTAGACCGCATGCCGAGCACTTCGGCGTGGCGGTTCGGCGGCGATGCCGCGTGGACGATGCCCAGCGTGATCGGCACGTTGACGCCGTGGCAGGCGCCCAGCACGATCGCCAGGGCCATCATGGCCGCCGCGGAGTTGGCGAAGGAAAAGAGCAGGAAAATGCCGGCGGCAATGCCGAAGGACACGGCAATGAGAGCCCACTGGCTGGCCAGCCTGGACAGCCACGGCACCGCAACCCGGACGCCGATCAGCGAAACCGAGAAGCAGCTGAACACCAGGCCGATGGTGGAGGCCGACAGGCCGATTCGCGTGCCATGCACGGGAACGAAAAAGAACAGCATTTCCCAGCCCAACGGACTGAGCGATGAAATGATGAGGGCGGTGCGCACGCCGGGATGGCGCAACAGTTCGAACAGTTTCCTCTTGGTCTTCGCGGCAGGATGGGGCGCATCGGGCAGGATGGCTCTGGCCAGGAACAGCACGACGGCCACCACCAGGGCAAGAAGTACAAGACCGAGAAATGCCGTTTGATAGCCCATGCCGTCGATCAGGAAGCCGGCGATGGGGGGGCCGAGCAGCACCGGCACGGACTGTCCGACTGTAATGGCGGTAAAGATGCGCATGCGGGTCGACGCGCTGCCCATCGTTGCGGCGGCGTGCTGGATGCTGATGAAGATCATGGCCATGCTGATTCCCAGGACCGCCGCGCAGGCCGCCAGCGCCCACAACGAGGGCATCATCCACGGAATGGCCAATCCTGCGACAAGCGTGGCGGTGCCGATCTGCATGGGGACCCGCGCACCGACCCGATCGACCCAGCGGCCGATCAGGATGGAAAAAAACACCGGGATGATCGAGCTGGCGGCGAGGATGAGTCCCACCGTCATCGGCGATGCGGACAGGTTGACGGCAAACAGCGGTATGGCGACGCGACCGCCGATGGCTGCGGTGTTTCCCAGCAGCACGATCGTGACCAGCAAATAAAGTGCTGATCGCTCGCGGTTGTCGAGGCGTTGCGGACTGAGGTTGCTCAATGGAATTCTTCGCTGTGAAGCTGTGAAGCTGTGCGCTGTTCTGGATCGGATGCCGCTGTTTGCGGTGCGCGGGGTACCCCAATGATAGCCTACCGCTGTCCATCCGGTGCCCCGCTAGCGTTTTACTGAACAAGGGGACAAGCCCCCTTGCCTATCCCCCCTTCAGAGGGAAGACTGCCGACGTGCTGTCATTTTCAGGACTTGAGCAGAGTTTCCCTAACGATCGACGGCGTCGCCTTCCCTGCGCCGTGCCCATGCGAACCACGCTCCGCCCATCAGCAGCAGCGACAGGGGCCACACCGCGGCGGCGA
>CANIIN010000340.1 GCA_947467405.1 Betaproteobacteria bacterium
AGATGTGTGTCCACAAATTGAACAAAACCCAGTAGATCACTGCCGCACAGGCAGCTCAGAAAGCCTACGCTCGCGGCGTGCAGCATCAGGACGCGTTCACTGCCGCACAGGCAGCTCAGAAAACGGACTGATGGAACCCCTTTTAAGGCCGACCGTTCACTGCCGCATTCACAAACTACCTTCGAAAATTTATATACCCCCCGGGGGTCAAGCGAATTGAAATCGAAGGGGGGCCATTTCAATATCGAGGGGGGGTACCCCAACCCTGTATAAGTTTACACCTTCCACCGAATCTCTGTAGAAACCGGAGCCAAACAGTGATCTAAGCCAATCTGTAGATGACGGGGCCGAAACGGGTGGTACGGGGTGGGTGGTGTCTTGGATTTTAGGAAACAGCAGATCGTTCGTGCAGATCAAGCTGTAGAGGCTGAGGGGGACTCCTAAACCTACAGCGGGGGGTGCCCCGTGGGTGGGGTGCTGACTGGCAGGATTTTTCTTGCGGGTGGGGACTGCGCCGAATTGAATCGGGTGGTGGATAGGCCTAGCGCAACATCTAGCCCAGCGTCCCGTACCTGACTTCCTCGAAGCAATGAGGGAACAAAGGAGGGAACAGCTTGCACTGCCACAGGGAACCCCGCGTCAATGCTTGACATGTGGCGGAGAGTGAGGGATTCGAACCCTCGATACGGCGCAAACCGTATAACGCCTTAGCAGGGCGCCCCCTTCGGCCACTCGGGCAACTCTCCGGAGGCGGCAATTCTATCACGCCGAAAGATCATGAACGTCTGCAGGTGCCGGAATTTCTGAAGGTTCTGTTATAATTAGCGCATGTTGCGCCCGTAGCTCAGTTGGATAGAGTACCTGGCTACGAACCAGGGGGTCGTGGGTTCGAATCCTGCCGGGCGCGCCAGCATCACCAGACGGCCGGGACTTATTTCCTGGCCGTTTTCATTTGTCGGCAGGTTAGCGCGGGCGGATTGCGTTTCGAACAATTCTCCGCGTCGCTGCCAGCTTGCAGCAGGCTTGAATAGGGGGCGGTGTAAGAGCATGGCAACTCCATTGGAAGGCATTCGTATTCTGGACATGTCCCGCATCCTGGCGGGGCCCTGGGCTACCCAGACCATGGGCGACATGGGGGCATCGGTGATCAAGGTCGAACGTCCGGGAATGGGCGACGATTCGCGCATCTACGGCCCACCGTTTCTGAAGTCGACCAGTGGTGGGGACCTCCGCCAGACGCCGATGTACCTGTGCGCCAACCGCAACAAGAAATCCATCGCTGTCGATTACACCAAACCAGCCGGGCAGGAGATCCTGCTCGCCCTTGCCGCGCAAAGCGATGTGCTGATCGAAAACTACAAGGTCGGTACTCTGGCTCGCTACGGACTCGATTATCCGTCCCTGAAGGATCGTTTTCCGCGCCTGGTTTACTGCTCGCTGACCGGCTATGGTCAGGACGGGCCCTATGCAGAGCGTGGCGCGACGGATCCGATCATTCAAGCCATGGGTGGCATGATGAGCATGACCGGGCATCAGGAAGGCGAGCCCGGAGGAACGCCGATGAAGGCCGGTCCTAGTGTCGTGGATATTGCCGCCGGCCTTTACGCCGTCATTTCAATTCAGGGCGCCCTGTACCATCGCGACCTGCACGGCGGGCGCGGCCAGCACATCGACCTGTCACTGCTCGATGCCGGTGTGACCCTGATGGGGCAGCAGGCCATGCACTATTTCATGTCAGGCCAGTCGCCCAAGCGCATGGGAACGGAAGCCAACGGCGGCGCGCCGGGGGGCGGTTTCCTGTGTGCGGATGGCGACATGATGATCGCGCCCAACAGCCAGGATCTCTACGAGCGCATGGTCAAGGTGATTGGTTTGCCGGAATTGGCGACCGACCCGCGCTTCGATACCAATCCCAAGCGCGTGTTGAACCGCAAGGCGCTCAAGGAATTGATCAATGAGGTCACCTCGAAGTGGAAGGTCAAGGACCTCTACGATGCGTTCAATGCCGTTGGCGTTCCCTGTACGCCGATCAACACCATCGAACAGGTGTTCGCGGATGAACAGGTCGTGCATCGAGACATGACCGTTGTCGTCCCGCAACCGGAAGCCGGAACGGTGCGTCTGCTGAAGAGTCCGATCCGTTATTCCGAGACGCCGCTGGAGCATTATGAGGCGCCGCCCGCGACCGGCCAGCACACCGACGAAGTGCTGGCACAGATGCTGGGTTACGACACCGGCAAGCTGTCGCAATTGCGGGCAGACAAGGTCATCGCCTGATTCGTTGCCCGCCGATGTCGGGCATGTCAAAGCCTTGCAGGGGTGTTCCTTGCAAGGTTTTTTTGTTGCCTGAACGCTGTTGCAACGGACCTGGTTTGATGCCCGGAACGCTCCAAGATCCGCTCCAGTAGACGATCTTCAGGCATCGATGCTCGACCTCACGGTCAGCCTGGAAGGGGCGACGGCATTGACGCGCAATGGTCGGCTAGCGCCGTGCCGTGTGAAATGCAGCATGGGTCGGGCTATTTGCCGGCGTCTGCAGATTGGCGATTCACGGACTCGCGGTCGAATCCGGCCGTCTGCTTGTAAGACTGCGAAATGGTCTCCAGTTCTTCCCTGGAGATGAAGTCCTCGACGCGCTGAAAACCACTCGGTGCGCGCTCTTCCGCCAGTTGCAGCACACGGTCGGGGCCCCCGCGACGATTGGCCAGCACGATGGCGGCGGTGGCCGGGCGACGAATATCGTCGTAGGCCTGAAGCGCCGATTCGATGGTTTCTCGGGCATCAAGTTGCCTGGCGAGTTCTTCCGCGTCCAGTATGGCCTGTGATGCGCCGTTTGATCCTACCGGATACATCGGATGCGCGGCGTCCCCGAGCAGTGTGACCAGCCCATGTGTCCAGCGTGTCACCGGATCGCGATCGACCATGGGGAATTCAAAGATTGACTCGGCACCGGCGATCAGGCCTGGCACATTTAGCCATCCGAAATTCCACTTCGAGAACGAGTCAGCAAAGACCTCCTTGTCGACCCGCTTGTTCCAGTCGCTTCGGTCCGGCGTTGTGTCGGCAGGCGCCCGCAATTCGGCAATCCAGTTGACCAGCGCCCGCCCTTGCTTGCGTGCCGGCTCGGAGATCGGATAGCAGACAAATTTCTGATTGTCGTGCCCGGCCCAGACCATGGTACGACCTGTCAGGAACGCCGCGGTCGCCGTCGTCGCCCGCCACAGCATGCGTCCCGAGAACTGAGGCGCTCCTTCTTCCGGATAGAACGTCCTTCGGACCGTTGAATGAATCCCGTCTGCTGCGATCAGAAAGTCCGCCTTGCTAGTCACCAATTGCCGTCCGCCATCGCGATCGTCAAAACGGGCACTGACGGCGCCGCCAGCCTGATCGAAGGAGGTCAGTGTGCACCCGGTCCGCACGGAGCCCTCCGGTAGGGTACTCATCACCTTTCGGAAGAGAATCATTTGCAACTCGCCACGGTGTATCGAGTACTGAGGGACTGCATAGCCGGCGGCGATGCCACGGGCTTCCTGCCAGATGAGTTGGCCGAACTTGTTGACGTAGCGGAGTTCCGCGGATTCGATGCCGGTTCCCGCCAGCTCTTCTTGCAGCCCCAGGTCACGCAGTACCCGTACCGAATGGGGCAGCAGGTTGATGCCGACTCCGAGCGGCTTTACTTCACGCGCCGACTCGTAGATCTCCACTGCGAAACCGGCTCGGTGCAGGAAGAGGGCTGTAACCAGGCCGCCGATCCCGCCGCCGACAATGATCGCCTTGCGGGGATGGTCGCGCGAAGGCCATCCATCTTGACGTGTCGATGTCATTGCACTGCCTCCTCCTGAACAATCGGCACATCTTATCGGCCGACCCGGGCGTCCACAAGGAGCAGGGCTGGCACCTGCGAAACCGGAAAATGCGCGACAATCAGACCTGAATACTTGAAAACGACGTAGCAGGGACTTGCAAGCGGATTGCCTGGTGCCGTCGCT
>CANIIN010000341.1 GCA_947467405.1 Betaproteobacteria bacterium
ATTTGAGCTGGCGGTTGAATGCGCATTGGGCCAGTGGTTAGAGCGCCATACCGCGCGTCCGATTGGCGCTGGCGGCCTCGCATTTCTGCACCGTCGATTCGCTGGTGCTCAGGAGGCGCGCAAACACCGGGTGGCTGACGAACGCACCCAATCGAATGAGTTTGATCGAAAAACGACCGCAATCTCCACCGGTGACACGAGGCGGAACTCGTCGAAATCACGCACAGTCGCCGTGACCAGGACCCACTTGGCTGGCGGCTGTTGTAACATCTAAAACCGAACTGTTAGGTTACCATGAAGGTGTGTGAGCATCGCGGCTTGGTTGTCGCGGTCTTGACGCGAAACGAGCATTGCCCGCCGCATGTGCATGTGCATGTGGGCACGGACGACTGGGATGCGCGCTTCGAGTTCAGCTTCTGGCACGACGGCGTGCGGCTCTGGGATGTGCTGCCAACCCAAAAAATGCCATCAATAGCGCTCTTGGAGGAGCTGAGGCGCCCCACGGGGGGATCAAGCAAAGTGGCAAAGCCACATTTGCTTGAGGGACAAGTCTTGAAGCAAGCCGCCAATTTGAGGCGCTCACGCGAACTCTGGTGGCTCAGTCGGCGCACGCTGTGCCTGGACAAGCTGCAGTGGGACACGGTGACCCGAGAAGTTGTGAGTCCGAAACAAAAGCGCCGGGAGGCGGTGAACATCCGCGCAGGGCATTTCGACATGTCAGGCTACAAGACTGTGTTGAATCTGGTCGGTGATGACCAGCCATTGGAGATCTCGCTATGAGCATAGTGACCGCCAGGAGCCTGTTTGACGAGCCTGTGACCGACGATGTGTTGCGGCGCGCTGTTGCGCGTGGACACCAACGTCGCCCGGCATTGCAAGCCAGCGCAGTGCAATACATGGCGGATTCGCAGTCCCTGCGGATTGGCTTTTCTGACCTGTCAGCCGTCATTCTTCCTGTCAAAAACCACCCCGAACTGGCACAGCTCAGTCGCACGCAACTCGACGATCTGGTCTTGGGTTTCGCCGGCAGCGCGATTTGCCTGGCCGAGCAAGACCTGCATGTCTCGATCGCTGGCCTGGTATCGGCAAGCGTCCCGCTCATGGCAATGGCGGCCACCGTGGTGGCCACGCGCAATGGCAGCCGAAGCAGCGCCAGCAAGGCAGTTGCTGCGCGCGAAAACGGCCAAAAAGGCGGACGCCCACGCAAGCTTCTGGCAGCTGGCTGACCTGCTGGCCACGATCTGTTGGCCGAGCCCTGAAACAACGAAGTGTTCAGGCGCAGCAGTGTGGCCTAAGCGCGCTGTGCCTTCCGTGCGGTGAATAGGCCCATCAATCACCGCGATCAATGCGGAGAATACGCCCCACATGCTGGAGTCTGAGACCGCGGCGTGTCGCTCAAGCCAGTACTTTGAGACCGTGCTTTTCCACAATGGCCAGCAACTTGAGCGCCATGCCGCTAGGCCGTTTGGTTCCGGCTTCCCATTTCTGCACCGTCGATTCGCTGGTTTGGCCAGCACCAGCAAGCCCGCCGTGCCGATGATGGCCACTTGGCAGTACTGCGCTGCCTGCCGCCCGCGGTGCTCGTCGATCAACAGCAGGGCTGCTGTACCCTGGGTCGCCAACTGCTGCGCCAACACCAGCGCGCTGGCCTCGCCCATGTCGATCTGGTGCAGGTTGATCAACGCCCGGCATTCCTCCAGGCTTGCCTCGGCATCGGCGTCGGCATCGGCATCAGTGTCAGCCAGGTCGGCAACATACAGCCAGGGCTCAGTGACGGCCGCCTTGAGCGCCGCCAAGTCCGGGAACTCAACCCCGTTCAGGACCTCGTCGGCCAACCACCGGGTCACGCTGACCGTGCCGAATAGCCGAGGCAGCAAATCCAGTCGCCCGATGCGCGCCAGGCCGATCAGCGGCCCGGCATCGGCAATGACCACCCGGCGCTGGTCTGGCCTCATGCGCCGGCTTGCAGCCAGGCTGCGCCCTGCGCCACCTCGGCGGCAAGAGCCGGGGCGTCGTAGTCAGCCACGGGCACACCCAGGCGGGCCAGGCGGGTGAGCATCACGTCGAGGGGTTCGTTGGCGAGCTTGGCGGCGCCAGCGACCGATATCAGCCTGTCCTTGAACAGGCTGACCGCCATGGCCTGGCGCACATGGACGAAATCAGGCAATCCATCGAGCTGCTCGAAGCCGATCATCACCGCATCCGGCTTGTCGCGGTTCATCACGACCACCATGTCGGTGCGCGCATCGCGCAGTGCGGTGGACGGGTTCGATTTGAGCTGCCGCACGTTGATGGTCTGCATGAAGTTCTCCCTTGGTGTAGGAACATTACCAGTCTAGCCAAGGCTTGCGCCTCCTCGTGGGGGCCGGACAACATCCAGGTCAACGCGGTCCTGCCTGGCCACATCGGCACCTACATGTGCAAGCGTCTGCAGGCCTCTAAGCTGCACCCGCGTGGCCTCGCCCGCACCGAGATCAGCAAGTCTGAGGTTGAAGTACGACGACTTTTTGAGTGCTTGAGATGACTCGGACATGGTGGCCGCCTAAGTTCTAATTTGAAGACATGCACCCATCGCGTATCGTTGCTCGTGCGTTCGAGACGCCGTGGCCCGAGCGGCGGTCAGGACCTAACAATCGAAGGAGAGAGCCATGTCAAGCGAAGCAAAGTGTCCGTTCAACCATGCTGCCGGCGGCGGCACGACGAACAAGGATTGGTGGCCCAGCCAGCTTCGGCTGGATCTGCTGAGTCAGCACTCGAGCAAGTCCGACCCGCTGGGCGCGAGCTTCGACTATGCCGAGGAGTTCAAGAAGCTCGACTACTTCGCGCTGAAGAAGGACCTGCTCGCGCTGATGACCGATTCGCAGGACTGGTGGCCGGCCGACTTCGGCCACTATGGCCCGCAGTTCGTCCGCATGGCCTGGCACGCCGCCGGCACTTACCGCACGGCCGATGGCCGAGGCGGCGGCGGCCGGGGGCAGCAGCGCTTCGCGCCCCTCAACAGTTGGCCCGATAACGTGAACATCGACAAGTCGCGCCGTCTGCTGTGGCCGATCAAGCAGAAGTACGGCCAGAAGATCAGCTGGGCTGATCTGCTGCTGCTGGCTGGCAACGTGGCACTGGAGTCGATGGGCTTTCGCACCTTCGGCTTCGCCGCGGGCCGGCCGGACGTTTGGGAGCCCGACAACGACGTCAACTGGGGTAGCGAGACCACCTGGCTCGCCACCGACAAGCGCTTCACAGGTAACCGCGACCTCGACCAGCCGCTCGCCGCCACCCATATGGGCCTCATCTACGTCAACCCGGAGGGCCCCAACGCCAGTGGCGACCCGGTCGCCGCGGCCAAGGACATCCGCGCGACCTTCAACCGCATGGCGATGAACGACGAGGAGATCGTTGCCCTCATCGCCGGCGGCCACACCTTCGGCAAGGCGCACGGCGCCGCGCCGGAATCGCACAAGGGCCCCGAGCCCGAAGGCGCGCCCCTAGAGGCACAGGGCCTGGGCTGGACCAGCAACTTCGGCAGCGGCCACGGCAAGGACACCGTCTCAAGCGGCCTGGAGGTCACTTGGACCACCACGCCGGCGCGCTGGAGCAACGATTTCTTCGAGCACCTGTTCAAGTACGACTGGGTGCTAACCTATTCGCCCGCCGGCGCGAAGCAGTGGGTGGCCAAGGACGCGCCGGAGATCATTCCCGACGCGCACATCCCCGGCAAGAAGCACAGGCCGACGATGCTGACCACAGACCTGACGATGCGGATGGATCCGGAGTTCGAGAAGATCTCGCGCCGCTTCCTCGACAACCCGCAGGCCTTCGCCGACGCTTTCGCACACGCCTGGTTCAAGTTAACGCACCGCGACCTGGGACCGAAATCGCGCTATCTCGGCCCCGAGGTGCCGAGAGAAGACCTGATTTGGCAGGACTCGCTGCCCCAGGCCGCGCTGCCGGCGCCGAGCGCCGCCGACATCGCCGA
>CANIIN010000342.1 GCA_947467405.1 Betaproteobacteria bacterium
TCACCGGCGCCGGCAGCGGCATCGGCAAGGCCACGTCGCTGATGGCCGCGAAATCCGGGTTGGCTGTCGCGGCATGGGACATGAACGCCGGCGCGGCGCGCGACACGGTGCGAGAAATCGAAGCCGCCGGCGGCAAAGCGCTGGCCGTCACGGCCGACGTGGGCAGCGATGAAGACGTGGCAAAAGCCTGGGATGCGTCCAAGGCGCTGGGCGGGTGCCGTTACCTGGTGAACAACGCCGGACCGGGCAGCGCCACCACGGATCCCTTCTATGACAACCTCATGCTCGCCGTGGGCAGCGTGCATCGCGTCACCACCAGCTGGCTGGAGCGCCATGCCGCCGATGCCGCGAGCGTGGTGAACCTGTCTTCCGTGATGGGCAACTTCATGGGTGGCGCCGCCAACTCGCAGGCCTTCTATCCGACCGCCAAGGGCGCCATCGCTGCCTACACGCGCCATGTGGCGACCAGCCGCAAGGGCAAGCCGCGCGCCAACGCCGTGGCGCCGGGCTTCACCATCACGCCGCGCACCATTCCGTACCTCGATTTTCCCGGCATGGTCGAGAACATCGCGCGCATTCCCATGGGCCGCGCCGGTTACCCCGAGGAAATCGCCAGCGCCATCCTGTTCCTGCTGTCACCCGCCGCGTCCTACATCAACGGCGTGCTGCTGCCGATCGATGGCGCCTGGGTGCATGCCTGAGCACCAGCATTGGGTCTGACCATCATCGCGGGAATATCTCTCCTCTTCAGAACCGCCGTATGACGAATCGCTCGCGGATTGGGTTAGCATCTCTGTTCTGCAGCAGATTGCGCCGGGGTACAAACCCTGAAGCGGCTGGCCTGCCCGCCTTGCTCACGCGAGACGGCAGGCCAAGCCCATCACGACAAGCGTCAACTCGGAACAGAAGGAGGAGAACGTGAAGAGCATTCGCTTCATGACCTGCGTGGCTGCATCATTGCTGTTCGGCGGCGCCGCGATGGCACAGGGCTTCCCGAACAAACCCATTCGCGTGTTGATCGGTTATGCCCCCGGCGGACCGACCGACCTCGTCACGCGCATCGTCGTGCAGGACATGGCTGCCCGCATGGGCCAGTCGGCAGTAGCCGAGAACCGGCCCGGCGCCAGCGGCATGATCGCCATCGACGCGCTGCTGGCCAGTCCTGCCGATGGTTACACCATCGAAGTACTGGCCACGCCAACCGTGGTGGCGTCGATCCTCGCCAACAAGGCGGTCGACCCGACGGCTTCCTTCAGCTATCTGGGATTCATCTGGGACGCCGGCATTCCGATCCAGATCAATCCCGAAGCACCGTACATGGCAAACGTGCGCACCTTGCGCGACCTGGTGGCGGCAGCGAAAGCGAACCCCGGCAAGATCAACTATTCCAGCGCAGGCGCCGGCAGCACCGGGCATCTCTTCGGCGCGCGCTTCGCGGTGGAAACCGGCATCGACTGGACGCATGTCGGTTACAAGGGCATGGGACCCGCAGGCCTGGACATGATGGCCGGACGCCTGCAGATGCTGGTCGGTCGCGTCGGCAACGACGAACAGTTGATCAAGGACGGCAAGCTGCGCGTGCTGGCCAGCACGGGGCCGGACCGCTTTCCCGCGTTCCCCGATGCGCCATCGATGATCGAAGCGGGTTTCGGCGATCTCGCCGTGACCTCCTGGGCGGGACTGATTGCCCCGGTGGGAACGCCAAAGGAGGCGGTTGATCGCATGGCCGCGGAATTGCGCACCACGCTGCAGAAGACCGACATCGCCGCCAAGATGGCAGCCACCGCCAGTCCGCCCAAGATCGCTCCGGTGCAGGACTTCAGCAATCGCGTGACGCGCGACTATCGCGACTTCGCGCGCGTCATCAAGGCCGCGAACATCAAGGTCGAATAATCAACTGCTGCAGAGCGCGTCGCCACGTCGCGCCCTGCAGCAGACCAGTACCCACATTGAAACAAATCAGGAGACGACAATGAATCGATTCAAGACTTTCGCAGGAATGCTGCTCTCTGCTTCGTTGTTCATGACGACGGGTTCCGCGTGGAGCCAGGCCTATCCGTCGAAACCGATCCGCGCCATCGTCGGCTATGCGGCGGGCGGCCCGGTCGATGTGGCCATGCGCGCAGTCGGCAATGACATATCGACGCGACTCGGCCAGCCGATCGTGCTGGACAACAAGCCGGGCGCGACCGGAATGATCGCGTTCGACATGCTGCGCGAGTCGCCGCCCGACGGCTACACCGTGTCACCCTTCGCCACCGTGACCATCGTCGCCTCGATACTGGCCGGCAAGGCCGTGCCCAATCCAGCCAGCGCGTTTGTTCCGCTCGGCTACATCTACGAGGCCGGCATTGCGTTCAGCGCCAATCCCGCCTCACCGCACATGGCCAACGTGCATACGCTGAAGGATCTGGTCGCCGCGGCGCGCGCCAACCCCGGCAAGATCTTTTTCTCCAGCGCCGGCGCCGGCAGTTCCGGACACCTGGTCGGCAGCCTGCTCGCCTACAACAATGGCGTCGAACTCATTCATGTCGGCCACAAGGGCATCGCGCCGGCCACCGTCGACCTCATGGCCGGCCGCATCGCCTTCATCATGGGCTCGGTGGTCGGCGACCAGCAGATGGTGCAGGAAGGCAAACTGCGCATCCTCGCGACCACGGCAGCCGCGCGCACCGACAAGTATCCCAATGCACCCACGATGATCGAGTCGGGCTTCCCCGATCTGGTCACCACCACCTGGGGCGGCCTCATTGCGCCCGCCGGCACACCCAAGGCCATTGCCGATCGACTGTCGGCGGAACTGAAGATCGCCATGGAAAAGCAGGACGTGCGCCGCGTGGTGCTGACCATGTCGGAACCGCGCAGCAGCACGGCCGAGGAATTCCAGCAGCGTTACCTCAAGGACTACGACAGCTTCGCCAAGGTCATCAAGGCCGCAAACATCAAGGTCGAATGAGTCAAGGTTAAATGCGCCAAGGTCGCCTGAGTCAAGCTCGAACGAGTGAGGGTGACATGAGCAGTGCCCGTCAGAAACCCATCACAACGGAGTCGCGAATGAGTCGATTGAATGCCGTCACCCGTGCACTGGCCGCCGCATCCCTGACGCTGGCGGCAGGACATGTCTCCGGACAGGCCTTTCCGGTCAAGCCCATCCGCGCCCTCGTGGGTTACGCCGCCGGCGGCCCGGCCGAACTGGCCATGCGCGCAGCAGCCAACGACATGGCCACGCGCCTCGGGCAGCCCGTGGTGCTGGACAACAAGGCGGGCGCGACCGGCATGATCGCGCTGGATGCCATGCGCGACGCGCCGGCCGACGGTTACACCATTTCACTGTTCGCCACGCCGACCATCGTGTCATCGATACTGGCCGGCAAGGCTGTGGCCAATCCCGCCACGGCATTCACGTCGATCGGCTACATCTGGGAAGCCGGCATTCCCTTCACCATCAATCCCGCTTCGCCGTACATGGCCAACGTGCGCACCATGAAGGATCTGGTCGAGGCCGCGCGCGCCAATCCCGGCAAGATATTCTTCTCCAGCGCCGGCTCCGGCAGTTCCGGCCACCTCGTGGGCGCCATGCTCTCCTTCAACAACGGCGTCGAACTGATCCACGTCGGCCACAAGGGCATCGCGCCGGCCACGGTCGATCTCATGGCGGGCCGCATCCAATTGGTCATGGCCTCAATCGCCGGCGACCAGCAGGCGCTTCAGGAAGGCAAGCTGCGCGTGCTGGCGACGACCGCCGCCACGCGCTCGCAGAAGTACCCGAATTCGCCGTCCATTGTCGAGGCGGGATTCCCGGACCTGGTGACGCCCACCTGGGGCGGCGTGATCGCGCCGGCCGGCGTGCCAAAACCCATCGCGGATCGACTGTCGGCGGAACTCAAGATCGCCATGGACAAGCAGGACGTGCGACGCGTGGTGAACACCATGTCGGAGGCGCGCAACGGCACGGCCGAGGAATTCCAGCAA
>CANIIN010000343.1 GCA_947467405.1 Betaproteobacteria bacterium
AGACCGGAATGTTGGGTTTCTGCACCGGCCGCGGCCGGATCGTCACGGGATAGGGGACCGAATGATGCTTGCCCTGGTAGGTGAAGTTTTCGGTGGTGAGCGCACCCATGATGATCTCGACCGCCTCGATCTGCCGCGCCTTGGCGTCGAGCTGGTTCACGCCGTAACCGGCGAACTCGCGCGGCCCGTAGCCCTTCGCCAGACCGAGGTCGACACGCCCCTCGCTCAGGCAGTCCAGCATGGCAGCCTCTTCGGCGATCCGCAGCGGGTGGATCAGCGTCGCGATATTGGCCGCGGTGCCAATACGGATGCGTTTGGTCCTGGCCGCGACGTGGGTGGCCAGCAGCAGCGGATTCGGGGTGATGCAGTAGTCGTGAAAGTGGTGTTCCGCCATGCGAACACCGTCAAACCCGAGTTCCTCGGCATGCACCATCAGGTCTGCTTCCTGACGGTAGACCTCCGCATCGGATTGCGCATTCGGCGACTGCATGAGGTGAAAGGCTGTGAACTTCACGTTGATCTCCCCCAACTCAAAGCATTCAAATGCGCCCGCGTCATGGGGCCACGGATGCCGATCCGAACTACTTCAGCGCCTTGTAACGGATGCGCTTGGGCTTGGCGCCTTCCGCTCCCAGTCGCATGATCTTGTCCGCTTCGTATTCCTGATAGTTGCCATTGAAGAACGTCGCCTTGGAATCGCCCTCGAAGGCCAGAATGTGCGTGGCGATGCGGTCCAGGAACCAGCGATCGTGAGAGATCACCAGCACGCAACCGGCGAACTCCAGCAGCGCGTCTTCCAGCGCGCGCAACGTTTCCACGTCGAGGTCGTTGGTGGGCTCGTCCAGCAGCAGCACGTTGCCGCCTTCGGCCAGCGTCTTGGCCATGTGCAGCCGGCCGCGTTCACCACCCGACAACTGGCCGACCTTCTTGCCCTGGTCAGCGCCCTTGAAGTTGAAGCGTCCGGCATAGGCGCGCGCCGGCATCTCGAACCTGCCGACGGTCAGAATGTCCGACCCGCCGGAGAGGAATTCGAATACGGTCTTGTCGGCCTCCAGCGTGTCGCGCGACTGGTCGACGAAGGCCAGCTTGACCGTTGGGCCGACCGCTACCTCTCCCGAATCGGGCTTTTCCTGGCCGGCGATCATGCGGAACAGCGTCGACTTGCCGGCGCCGTTCGGGCCGATGATGCCGACGATGGCGCCGGGCGGGATCTGGAACGACAGGTCGTCCATCAGCAAGCGGTCACCGTAAGCCTTGCTCACGCCTTTGAACTCGATGACGTTATCGCCGAGGCGATCGGCCACCGGAATGAATATTTCCGAGGTCTCGTTGCGCTTCTGGTATTCGTAGGAAGACAGTTCCTCGAAGCGTGCCAGACGCGCCTTGGATTTGGCTTGCCGGCCCTTGGGATTCTGGCGCACCCACTCCAGTTCCTTCTTGATGGTCTTCTGCCGCGCCGACTCGCTCGACTCCTCGACCTTCAGGCGTGCTTCCTTCTGTTCCAGCCATGAGCTGTAGTTGCCTTCCCATGGAATGCCGGTGCCGCGGTCGAGTTCAAGGATCCACTGCGCGGCGTTGTCCAGGAAGTAACGATCGTGCGTCACCGCCACCACGGTGCCGGGGAACTTCTGCAGGAACTGCTCCAGCCATTCCACGCTTTCGGCGTCGAGGTGGTTGGTCGGCTCATCCAGCAGCAGGATGTCGGGCTTGGACAAGAGCAGCCGGCACAGCGCCACGCGGCGCTTCTCGCCGCCCGACAGCGGGCCGATCTTGGCGTCCCAGGGCGGCAGGCGCAGCGCGTCGGCCGCGATCTCCAGCTGGTGGTCGACGTTGTCGCCGGCGCTGGTGGCGATGATGGCTTCGAGTTCGGCCTGCTCGGTGGCGAGCTTGTCGAAGTCGGCATTCTCTTCGGCGTACTCGGCATACACCTCCTCGAGGCGCTTCTTGGCGTTGAACACCGCGCCAAGCCCCTCCTCCACTATCTCGCGCACGGTCTTCTCGGGCTCGAGTTTCGGTTCCTGGGGCAGGTAGCCGATCTTCATGTTCGGCATCGGCACCACTTCGCCCTCGAAATCCTTGTCCACGCCGGCCATGATGTTCAGCAGGCTGGACTTGCCCGAACCGTTCAGGCCGAGCACGCCGATCTTGGCGCCGGGAAAGAAGTTGAGAGAAATGTTCTTGATGATGGTGCGCTTCGGGGGCACGATTTTGCCCACGCGGCGCATGGTATAGACGTATTGGGCCATGCGATTAACCGATCTGGATGATGAACCTCCAATCTTCTCACAGAGCGGCATCCGGGCACACGCCGGCCTGACTTGCCCGGAACGCCCTACGAGAATCCATCGCATTGCGCAGCATCCATTGATGGCAGCGTCCAAACCGTGGTGAAATGACAGCTACGGGATCACAAGCCCGTTCAAAGGGGATGAGCACCATGCAGAACTCGATTCGCGCCGCGGCCCAAAGGCCCGGCGCCGCAATGCGGAAGCGGTGGGTGAGCCTTGTCGCCGCCATCGTGCTGCTGACGGGCGGTGTTGCGCCCGCGGGCGCGTTGACGCTGGTCACCGAGGACAATCCGCCCTACAACTTCACCGCCGACGGCAAGCCGGCGGGCCTGTCCACCGAAGTGGTCATGGAGATGGCCAAACGGGCCGGCGTCCCCATCGACATCAAGACCATGAACTGGGACGACGCCTATCGCGCCGGGCAGGCCGACAAGGACACCTGCGTGTACTCGACGGCGCGCCTCGAGAATCGCGAGAACCTCTTCAACTGGGTCGCGGAACTCGCCATCAACAAGTGGGCGGTTTTCGGCAAGCAGGATTTCGACAAGCCGATCAAGGTGCTGGCCGACCTGCGCAAGCTGAAGATCGGCGGCATCGTGCTGGACGCCAAGGTCGAATACCTGAAATCCAACGCCGTCACCAACATCCGTGAAGTGGTGCGTGACGAAGAGAACCCGCCGCGCCTGTTCCTCAAGCCGGATGATCCGAAATACATCGACCTGTGGGTCACGAGTTATTACGCCGGCACCGACATTGCGGCCAAGGCCAAGGCCGCCCCGGTGAAGGTGGTGTACGTGTTGCGCGAGCAACCGCTGTGGCTGGCCTGCAGCCCGCGCACCGACAAGGACGTGGTCAAGAAGCTGGTGGCCGCACGCGCCAGCATGGAAAAGGACGGCAGCCACAAGCGCATCGTGCAGGTCTACGAGAAGAAGGCCGGTCGCTAGGCCCTGCGCCTCGCGCCCCGATCAAATCAATATGGCCGCCATGAAAACGGGACTCCGTATGCCAACGCATCGCGTCCTGCTGGCGACGCTTGCTGCCGTGATCATGGTGAGCGGTTGCGCCAGCCGGAACGCCGGGACACCGGCACCGGTTGTCACGGTCACCCCGACTGTTCCACCGCCCGTGACGACAGCCGCCACGGCGCCGCCCAAAGCGAGTCCGCCCATGACAGCCCCCCGCAGCGAATCCAGCGGCAGTATCGATGTCTACAAGCAACTGGTGGCCAGTTCCATTCATCGCGCCAACCCGCAGCATCTGTTCGATGGCGCGCCGCCACCGATGCTGAAGTCCATCGTGGTGCTGTCCATCACCATCGACGCCGATGGCAAGCCGGTGCGCGTCAACGTGTTGCGCACCAACGGCTACCGCGATCTCGCCCAACGGGCGGTGGACAGCGTGCACCAGGCCGCGCCGCTGCCACGCCCGCATCCCAGCCTGGTGCGCGGAGGGCAGGCGGAAATCACGGAGTCATGGCTGTTCCGTGACGACGGCCGCTTCCAGATCCGCAGCATCGCCCAGGAACAGGCCAGTTCCGGGCAATAACAGCCTCTTTCCCGGCGTCCGGCGCCAGACACGCCTTACGCCTTACGCCTTACGCCTTACGCCTTACGCCTTACGCCTTACGCCTTACGCCTTACGCCTTACGCCTTACGCCTTACGCCTTACGCCTTACGCCTTA
>CANIIN010000344.1 GCA_947467405.1 Betaproteobacteria bacterium
GCACGGTGAAGTTGGCGAAGGTGGAGCAGCCCATGTAATGCAGCACCGGCTTGCCGCCGAACGAGAAGCGGCTGGTGCCGTCGGGCATCACGCCCTTGCCCTGCGTGCCACGGATGGCGGTGCACAAGTTGGTCTTGCGCGACAGGCACGACTTGCACTGCCGGCATTCCGGCGTGTAGAGCGGGATGACGTGGTCGCCTTTCTTCAGCGTGGTGACGCCAGGGCCCACATCCACCACCACGCCCGCGCCCTCGTGCCCGAGGATGGCGGGAAACAGCCCCTCCGGGTCGGCGCCCGACAGCGTGAACTGGTCGGTGTGGCAGATGCCGGTGGCCTTGATCTCGACCAGCACTTCGCCCGCGCGCGGGCCTTCCAGCTGCACGGTTTCGATGGTGAGGGGTGCGCCGGCCTGGTGCGCGACTGCTGCGCGAACATCCATTCGTTGCTCCTTGGTTCAGACAGGTGAATTGCTGCAACAGCACAAAATCGGTTTGTTGCAATCATGGTATGACTGCGCTGATCCACGCACCACAGGCCGCAAGACCGGGTTGCATTCAGCAGCGGCAGAAGGCGAGCGGATTGCGCGGACGGCAAATTATGAACGCTTGATGGTGATTTGTCGGCGCGCTTGCGGGTTCATCCGCCGGAACCATGTTTCTCGAATGACGGGAGGATTCGTCCGGCACCGGGCGCCCCCCTTCGCATCCCATGCATCACGCGGATTTCACATCAACCTGACTGAACTGGAGACAGATATGGCAATTCTCGCAGGCAAGGCAATCGTCGTGACCGGATCCGGGCGCGGCATCGGCGCCACCATCGCAAAGCTGGCCGCATCCGAAGGTGCGTCGGTGGTGGTGACCGACATCGACCGCGATGTCGCCGAGCAGGTCGCCGCGGAGATCGTCAAAGCGGGCGGCAAGGCCGTCGCGCATGCGGCGGACATCACCGACTGGGCCGGCGCCGGCGGCCTGATACAGCGTTGCGTCGACACCTACGGAAAAATCGACGGCCTGGTCAACAACGCCGGGCTGTTCCGCATGGGCCGCGTCGAGGAAATGAACGAGGCCGATATCCGCGCGCTGATGGGCGCCAACGTCATCGGCACCGCCTTCACCGCGCGCCATGTCGCGCCGCACATGATGAAGCAGAAGAGCGGTTCCATCGTCAACGTGACCTCGGGCGCGCACATGGGCATGCCCATGATGGGCGCCTATGGCGCAAGCAAGGGCGCGGTGGCCTCGTTCACCTACACCTGGTCCGCCGAACTGAAAGACCACGGCATTCGCGTCAATGCCCTCTCCCCCATGGCCGCCACGCGCATGGCCGACAGCACCAGCACCTACTTCGCCGAGAAGGGCATGCCGGCCTACAGCGGCACGCTGCCGCCGCCGGAGAACAACGCGCCGGTGGTGATCTTCCTGCTCTCCGACGAAGCGAAAAATGTCACCGGCCAGATCGTGCGCATCGAAGGCACGCAACTGTCGCTGGTGAGCCATCCCGGGGTGGCGGTGCCGGTGTTGGACCGCGCATCCGGCTGGAATGTCGCGGCCATCACCGAGGCGTTCCGCACCGATCTCGGCAAGCGCCAGTTGCCGGTCGGCGTGGTGGGTCTGAAGGTCGAGCCGACCGACATCGTGTCGGCATTCTGGAAGGCGTCCAAGTAGGCAACCTCTCGCTGGGGCGGGCCACCATGCCGTTGGCCGATGTCGGGACGGGTATCATTGGCCCCTCCCAACGCATTCAGGAATCACCATGCTCGTCGAGCGCATCTGGACCGGCAACGCCTACCGCAATTACAACTACCTGATCGCCTGCCCGGATACGGGCGAGGCGCTGGCCATCGACCCGCTGGATCACATCAAGGTGCTGGCCGCCGCCAAGGCGAAGGGCTGGCACATCACGCAGATCCTCAACACGCACGAGCACGGCGACCACACCGGCGGCAATGCCGCGGTGGTGGCGGCCACCGGCGCCAGGGTGATCGCGCACCATCGCTCGGGATCGGCGATTCCCGGCATGGATCGCGGCGTGAAGGCCGGCGACACCATCAAGGTCGGCAAGCACGTCGAGCTGGAATGCATGGACACGCCCGGCCACACCCTATGCCACATCTGCCTGAAGTCGCGCACCGACATGAAAGCGCTGTTCTCGGGCGACACGCTGTTCAACGCCGGCGCCGGCAACTGCCACAACGGCGGCGACCCGGAAACGCTGTTCGCCACCTTCGCCGATCAACTGGAAAAGCTGCCCGACGACACACAGATATTCCCCGGCCACGATTACGTCGAGAACAACCTCAAGTTCACCTTGAACCGCGAACCGGACAATGCCGCGGCCAAGGAACTGCTGCCCAAGGTCACGGGGCACGATCCGGCCACCTCCATCATCACCACGCTGAAGGAAGAAAAGCGCTTCAACACCTTCCTGCGCCTGACCAGTCCGGGCGTGATCGCCAAGCTGCGCGAGAGTTTTCCGGAACTGCCGGAGAGGCCGGATGCCAAGACGGTATTCGTGAAGCTGCGCGAGCTGCGCAACAAGTGGTGAGCGCCACGACACCATCGCAATCTTTCCTGCCAACGAACCTCGCCACTGAGAAAAGCAACATGCCCAAGCTTCCCCTTGCCAAGATCCGCGTTCTCGACCTGACCCGCGTGCTGGCCGGCCCGCTGGCCTCCCAGACACTGGCCGATCTCGGCGCCGACGTCATCAAGATCGAGCGCCCGGTGGTGGGCGACGATTCGCGCACCTACGGCGCACCATTCCTGCCGGGTCGCGAAGGCCTGCCGGCGCAGGACAACGGCTTCTACCTCAGCGCCAACCGCAACAAGCAGTCGGTGACGGTGAACATCGCCACGCCGCGCGGCCAGGAAATCATCCGCGAACTGGCCAGGCAATGCGACGTGGTGATGGAAAACTACAAGGTCGGCGACCTGGCGCGTTACGGGCTGGATTACGCCGGCATTCGCGCCATCAACCCGAAGATCATCTATTGCTCGCTCACCGGATTCGGCCAGAACGGCCCGTACCGCAAGCGTCCTGGTTATGACGCGGTGTTCCAGGGAATGAGCGGCCTGATGAGCGTGACCGGCCATCCCGACGGCGTGCCCGGCGGCGGACCGATGAAGGTCGGACACAGCATTGCCGACGTGCTGTCGGGTCTGAACGCGTCCAATGCGGTGCTGGCCGCCCTGTACCACCGCGATGCCAACGGCGGCGTCGGCCAGCACATCGACATCGCCCTGCTCGACTGCGCGGTGGCCTCGCTGTCGCATTACGCGCAGATGTACCTGGTGTCGGGCGTGCAGCCGGCGCGCCGCGGCACGGGCGGCAATGGCGGCATCCCGTCGCAATCATTCCATTGCGCCGATCGCCCCATCATGGTGAGCGCCGGCAACAACGCCCAGTACAAGCGCCTGTGCGACGTGCTGGGCAAGCCGGCATGGACGGACGATGCGCGCTTCGTCAACAACGATCAGCGCCTGGCCAACCGCCACCTGCTCTGCGACATGATCGACGCGGTGTTCCGCACGCGCCCCGCAGCCGATTGGCTGAAGGAACTCGACGCGGCCGACGTGCCGGCCGGCCCGATCAACGATTTTCCGGAGGTGTTCGCCGACCCGCAGATCAAGGCGCGCCACCTGGAAGTGAAAGTGAAGCATCCGCTGCGCGAGGACCTGTCGATTCTGGCCAGTCCGATGAAGTTCTCGGAAACGCCGATCGAGGACTACCGCGCGCCGCCCATGCTGGGCGCCAATACCGATGAGGTACTGAAGGGACTGCTGGGCATGGACGATGCGGCGCTCGCAGTGCTGCGCGCCGAGCAGGTGATTTGAACGACTGATCAGGCCAGGTCGCGCGTCACCGCCTCCAGCTGCAGGCGACGTGCATGCGCGTGGCGCGCACGCAGGCGCGGCGAGGTGATGATGGCGCCGAGGGTCTCGCCCAGCACGGCGATCACGC
>CANIIN010000345.1 GCA_947467405.1 Betaproteobacteria bacterium
ACCCATCCTTTGGCCTCTTTGGGGCCTCTTGGCGACCTAGACATAGCCTTGCATGGCGGGTACGCTAGGACACCGGCATGTAAAGGAGCGGGTTTAGGCATGGCCATTCCTCACGTACGCATTGTCCCCGCAGTCAAGAACTCGGTTATGGTCATCGATGACCAGTCAACCGGGCGCGCCATTCTTGAGCAAGTTGTCTTGAGTCTGGATGAGAACATTGCCGTTGAGGCCTTTGAGCGCCCTATTGACGCTGTTGTTTGGGCGGCGAGCCATGTTGCCGACCTTGTTCTGGTGGACTATCAGATGCCTGAGATGGATGGCATCCAGTTGGCAAAGAGGTTGCGTACGCTGCCTGGCTACGAGCATGTGCCAATCGTAATGGTCACGGTCAATGATGATCGCGATCTCCGCTACGATGCACTTGATGCAGGAATCACCGATTTTCTGAATAAGCCGATTGATACCCGGGAATGCATGGCGCGGTGCCGAAACCTGATAACACTTCGACGCCAGCCTTTGATTCTCGAGGATCGCAGAAAAATGCTCGAGGGCATGGTACAGGACGCAACTCGGGAAATCAGGGAACGCGAAAGGGAGACGCTCATCAGATTGGCTCGTGCTGGCGAGTACAGGGATGCGGAAACCGGCAATCACGTGATTCGCATGGCGCGCTATTCTTCTCTTGTAGCAAAGGCGATCGGCATGGACGCGGATTATGTCGAGACGGTCGAACGTGCAGCTCCTCTGCATGACATCGGAAAAATTGCGATTCCGGACCATATATTGCGAAAACCCGGAAAACTCGAGTCAGAAGAGCTTTGTGCCATGCGTAAACATCCAACGATTGGTCACGAGATCCTCAAGGATAGTCCGTCAAAATACCTCAGGATGGGTGCGCTGATTGCATTGGGCCATCATGAAAAGCATGATGGCACTGGCTATCCAAACGGCCTATCCGGGGACGATATCCCTCTCCCAGCCAGGATTGTTGCAATTGCTGACGTTTATGATGCGCTGACTTCAATCCGTCCCTACAAGAATGCCTGGGATAGTGATCGTGCCTTTGCCTACCTTTCCGAGCATCGTGGCACGCATCTGGATCCTGAACTGACGGATGCTTTTTTGCGCATGCGTGGAGACGTGATTCGCATCCAGCACGAATTGCGTGATACTGAAAATGCCATTCTTTCCTCACGCTTGGCCAGTTAAGCAATCGGCCTATTCAGATGAATTCCGTGATAGCAAAGATCCGAGAGCGACTGCGCAATCGTCCTGACACCGAGCATGAACAGGCGGTTGTTCGCCTTGTCATTGGTACGATCTTCTTTTTCTATCTGTTGCCGAAGGCACTGACAGATCCTGATGGAACCCAGCAGGGCATTGATCAAATGTTCCTGAGCGCAATGGTTGTCTATCTGGTCACGTCATCTGCCATCTTTTTTGCGATCATTTCCAACCCAAGAGTTTCACCGCTAAGGCGTGTACTAGGCGCAATTCTAGACACGGGAGGCGTCACGTTTTTCATGTGTCAGACCGGAGCATATGGCGCTCCGTTGTTCCTGGTTTATGTCTGGTACACACTTGGCAACGGCTTCAGATACGGTCCGAAGTATCTTATCTGCTCGCTTGGGTTGAATATTGCCGGCTTTAGTGTCGTGCTTTGGATCAGTCCGTTCTGGAATCAGTATTTCGGCCCTGGAATAGGGATGATGGTAGGGATGGTCGCGTTGAGCTTGTATGTGCTCTCGCTAGTGAACAGGATGTTTGAGGCATTGAGCAAAGCGGAGTCCGCTAACCTGGCAAAACGAAGATTCATTTCGGTCGTCAGTCATGAAATGCGGACGCCGCTCAATGCAGTGATTGGTATGACAGACCTGTTGCGTGAATCCCATCTCAATAGGGAACAGGCGGAAATGGTCAATACCATGAGTTCCGCATCCAGGGTGCTGCTCGGTCTGGTTGAGGATGTTCTCGACTTTTCCAAGATTGAAGCCGGCAAACTGAATATTGAGGTTACCGCTTTCGACTTGCATGCGATTGTGAATAGCACTTGCAGAATACTCATGCCACAGGCGGAATCCAAGGGCTTGGAGTTGCTGGTTTCAATCATGCCGGAGGTTCCGCCTGCGGTGCAGGGTGATCCGCATCACATTCGACAGATATTGATCAATCTTGTCGGCAACGCAATCAAGTTTACAGAGCGTGGCAGCATCACCGTGCATGTTTCGCTGCTTGCTGAATCGGAGTCTGGCGTTAATGTGAAGTTTTCGGTGAGGGATACCGGAGTCGGTATTAATCCGGATGCGCAATCCCGTATATTCGACAGTTTTGTGCAGGAAGATCAGTCCACCACAAGGCGGTTTGGGGGGACTGGACTGGGTACGACGATCGCAAAGCAGCTTGTAGAACTGATGGGCGGCCGCATGGGCCTGGAGAGTGCCGTGGGACTTGGCAGCACCTTCTGGTTCGAAGTGGCGTTTCCCAAGCAGCCGGCAGCGAATGAAAGACTATTCGAAGGTCAAGACACTGATGCGCGGGTACTTCTGGTGGGATTCGATCAGGATGTCGGTCAATCGATCAGTGAGATGCTCCGAGTGTGGGGCGTGGCCGCTATCAGCAGTGCAAGTGCTGTCGAGGGCGGGCAGCGCATCGTTGCAGATGCGGGGTTGACGCGCTCATTTCGTTGCGTCCTTGTTCAGTCACAGCAACTCGCGGAAGCCAAGGCATTCTTGGCTGCGTTGCGTCGTGGATCAAAATCCATTCCGCCAGCCATTCTGTGTTTTGATCGTGAATCATCTCTGAAGCCGATTCAACGTCTCGAGGCAATTTCGACGGGTTACGCAGCGACGCTGGAATTGCCGATTAAGAAGAGGCTGTTGTTCAACGTTCTTCACTCGGTCACCGCAATTGACGACCAGACTTCCCCCGGTGGTGTGGTTCAACTCCGTGATTATCTGAAGAAGCGTGAGAATGTTCGCCGGTATCGGATAGTTGTTGCGGACGACAGCGCCACGAATCGGCAGGTGATTGGGAAAATTCTGGAACGCGGCGGGCATCAGGTTACTCTCGTTGATGATGGCGAATATGTACTGGATGCTCTGGAAACCGCAGAGTACGACATCGCGATTCTGGACAGAAACATGCCAGGGATGGGAGGCATTGAGGCATTGCGGGCACTCCGTGCCATGGGCTATGGCAAGGATCGGCTTCCGGTAATCGTTCTTTCTGCAGATGTGACCGGAGAGACCAGGATCGAGTGCGATGAAGCTGGAGCTAACGCATTTCTCCCCAAGCCTGTAGAGGCTACGAAATTGCTTGAGTCCGTATCCGAACTATGTGGAAAGCTCGGAATTCGAAGTGCGGCTGGAATTGAAGATGTCGCCAAGAAAACAGGTACACCGAAGGCGGTGGCGCCGCTGAATCTCGAGACCTTGAGGCTGCTTGAGGGCTTGGGAAGCCAGTCGGGTTTTCTTGAACGACTCGTCAAAGTCTTCATCGGAGACAATCTGCAGCTTCTGGAGAAAATGGAAAGAAGTCTCTCAAGCAAGGACTTTACTGAGTTCAGGCGACTTCTCCACGCAATGAAGGGTTCTGCAGCAAGCATTGGCGCCGAACAAGTGGCACAGGTCTGTAGTTCTATGAACGGATTGACTGATGCAGAAATGGGACTTCAGTCCCGTCAGTTGACCGTTACCATCAAGCAGGAGTTCGAGCGTGCACAGGCCGGGTTAGGGCGATATCTCGAAGAGCGCCGCAGAACTACCGGTTAACTTTTTCTCGACGATAGCGAACGGTAAGTAGCTATCGTTTCGAGAATTCCTTAAGGCTGTCGTCAATGCTCGAATATGATTGCCTGGAACGTGCTGCGGATTGAGCAGCACGTGCTGGGTCTCAGTCAGCATGTTTCAGCCTGCAGCACTTATCTGCGTCAGCATAGCCGCTTCAG
>CANIIN010000346.1 GCA_947467405.1 Betaproteobacteria bacterium
AGAGGGAAAACGCTTACCCGGCAGTGATGACGTAAGTCCTGATCCGCAATCGAGTTTCCGCGCAGTGTCGCCGATCATCCCTAATTAATGCGAAAAGAGCCTTGTATATCCCCCACGTCAGAGGGAAGCTCGTCCGGGTGTTTTCATTTTTTGGACTTGATCAGCGCTTCCTTTAGTAACTGCACAACAAAGCAAAAAGCCACCCGCAGGTGGCTTTCTTGCCATGTCTTGCTGCACAGTCCGCTCAGGCGACTGTCGCCCCAAATGGGCTCAGCCGCGGGCGAGCGTATCCAGCTGTTCGCCGCAGGCGCGCGTGACCGAGTCCTGCGCCTTCTCTTCGCCGGGCATCTTGTCCCAGCCGCCCTTTTCGAAGAAAGTGCTGCGGGCGCCGTACTCCATGTCCTTGTATGCCGCGAGGCGCTGCTTGGAATCCGGTGATTTCATGAATTGGGCGACGCAGATCGTCGCGCGCGCGGCGACCACGGCGGTGTCGAGCTTGCGCGCGGCATCGTCCTTCATGACCCACAGGCCGGTGCCGAATCCCACGGCCGGCGGCAGGAACAGCCCGATCATCAGGGCGATGGCGAGATTCTGTTTGTGATCCGATTTCTGGGCAGGACTCAGGGTGGTTTCCGTCATTTCATTCCCTCACTTTTTGAAGCGCTGTTGGATGTGTCGGTGGCTGCACAGGCGGGAGATTTGAACGACTGCAGGCGAACCCATGCCGAACAAAGTGCAGTCTACCTTAACACTGTGCGCTGGCTGACGTAGGCATTTCGCATCGCCGGAAAACTGTCCGCCATAGGGAAATATCGTGAAGATGCCCGTGGATAGGGCATCTTCACGGCATTGTTCGGTTCCGGACAGCCCCCCGCTCCGGGGTGATTCACGCCCCGCCAGCCGATGCAGTAAAGTGGCTGCGAGCCTGAAATACCCCTTTCCAATCAAGCAGGCCGGTGATGGATCGTCACCATCGACAAACCGCCAAAAGGAGAAGAGGCATGAAGCAGCCGTTCCACGGGACCGCACGCGTCCTGGCATCCGTGTTTATTGCCGCCACCCTGTCGGGCATGACCGTTGACGTACTGGCACAGGCCTATCCAACCAAGACCGTGAAATTCATCGTGCCCTATCCGCCGGGCGGCTCGACCGACATCGCCGGCCGCGTGATTGCATCGGACATGACCAATACCTTCGGCCAGCAGGTGGTGGTAGAGAACCGCGGCGGCGCCGGCGGCAACATCGGCGTGGAAGGCATTGCCCGCGCGACCCCGGACGGCTACACCATCGGCCTCTCCGGCATGGGACCCTCGGTGCTCACGCACATCGGCGGGCCCAAGCCGCCGTTCACGCCGTCGGAGCTGACTTACATCGGCCACGCGGGACTGGTGGAGATGATGATCGTGTCGAACATCTCGTCGCCGTTCGTGACTTCGCGCGACATCATCGCCGCAGCCAAGGCCAACCCGGGCAAGGTGCCTTATGCCACCGGCACCGCCAACAGCCCCGGCTATCTCGCCTTCGAATTGTTCAAGTCCATGGCCGGGATCACCATGGCGCCCATACCCTACAAGGGCGACAACCAGGCCATGGCCGACATCGTCGGCGGCCAGGTGATGATCGGCTCCATTTCGGTGGCGGGCGCGATCGGCCAGATCAAGAACGGACGGGTGCGCGGTGCAGCCGTGTACTCGCCGCAACGCTCGCCCAACCTGCCGGAGGTGCCGACCGTGGCCGAACTCGGGCTGACGGGGTATGCGGCGGGAACCTTCAACATCCTGGTCGGGCCGGCGGGACTGCCGGCGCCCATCGTGCAACGACTGAACGCGGCGCTGAACGAAGCCATGGCCAAGCCCGAGGTGCGTGATCGCTACGTGCAGATGGGCATGGTGCCGGTGGTCAACACGGCGCAGCAGGCGGCGGACTTCGTGTCGCGCGAAATGGCAAAGTGGACCAAGGTGGTGAAGGACGCGAACATCTCGCTGGATTGAGATTTGCCAGACTGGCTTTCCCGACCGAGCATCTCTCGATCTCTCGACGACATGACACTTTGAAAGCCGTCATCCCCGCGCAGGCGGGGATCCAGTGACTTTCTTGGTTTCAAACCAGACTCTGGATTCCCGCCTGCGCGGGAATGACCAGCTCAACCCGCAATGAAGTCTTGGATCAGCTTCACGCGCTCCGGCGTGTTTAACGCCGGCGGATGGCCGCAGTCCGGCAGGATCTCGATTTTCGCCTTCGGCCCGCGCAGCGTCATGTTGCGCGCGGTCTCTTCGGTGAGCACCTTCGAATTGGCGCCGCGCAGCACCAGCACCGGGCAATCAATACCCTCGTACTCCTTCCACAGGTTGAAGTCGGGCGGACGGTTCACCAGTTCGGCGGTGATGCGCGGATCGTAGTGCAGGGTCCAGCGGCCGTCGGGCAGGCGGCGCACCGAGGTTTCAGCGCGCCACAGCCATTGCTCGTCGGTCATGAAGCCCATGGCGGCGTACTGCGTGCTCATGAAATGCTCGGCTTCCTTCACCTTGTTGAAGATCGGCGGCTTGGACATGTAGTCGGCAATGCGCTTCATCTCGCTGCCGGGCGTATCCGGGCCGACGTCGTTCAGCACCATGCGCGTGATGCGCCCCTTCAGCAGACCGGACGCGGCGATCATGCCGACGTGCCCGCCCATGGACGTGCCCACCCATTTGCAGCGATCGATCCCCAGCGCATCCAGCAGCGATGCGGCCAGCTGCGCATAGTGGTGGACGTTGTACTCCTTGTCCGGCGCGGGACTCCACTCCGACAGGCCGCAGCCGATGGTGTCCGGGCAGATGATGTGCCAGCGGTCAGCGAGCGCCTCGGCGCTGTATTCGAAATCGCGGCCGGTGCGCGCGAAGCCGTGCCACATCACCAGCGCCGGTGACGTGGTGCTGCCCCACTCCATGTAATGCACGTCACGGCCCAACGCAGTGGCGTAACGGGATAGCGGTTTCTGGCTCACGGCAGATCTCCTCCTGTTGTTGTTCTGCAGCATCCCGGCTGATGATCCGTCGGCCGGTGACCGATGCTTGAAAGACTGATTCTCGCACCTTGTTGATCGGTCCGGACGGCGCGTCGACTCCGCATAGCGCCAACACCGCCAGTAGCTGACTCCAGTCGAGCACTACCTTCGCAATGCTAAGATGGGGCACAAAGACCATCAAGACGGGCGCCTGAACCCGCAGCGCTCCGGGGACACCCCAATGCAACAGAACACGCCGTCCTCGCGAGCCCATTTCCCGCTGAACCCGGATTCCCTCGGATTCATCCTGCTGATCGGCTTCGTCGTCGCCATCCAGGCCATCTGCACCATGCTGATGCTGCCGGCGCTGCCGCAGATCGCGCAGGAGTTCCACACCACGCCGGATCTCGCGCAACTCACCATCAGCGGCTTCCTGATCGGGCTGGCGTCCGGGCAGCTGGTTTCTGGCGCGCTGTCGGATCGCTTCGGCCGCCGTCGCGTGCTGCTGGGCGGCGTCGCGCTGTCGGTGCTGGCTGGCGTGGGCTGCACGATGGCGCAGAGCATCGAATCGCTGATCACGCTTCGCGCCCTGCAGGGCATGGGCAGCGCGGCAGGCATGGTGGTCGGGCGCGCCGTCATCCGCGATTGCTTCGAGGGCAACCGCGCGTTGAAGGCCATGTCGATGCTGTCGGCCATCGTGAGCATCGTGCCGATGGCCGGACCGCCGCTGACCGGCCTCATGCTGCACTGGACGTCGTGGCGCGGCGTCTATGCCTTCATCACCACCTTCTCGCTGGTGATCGGTGTACTGGTCTGGCTGCGCATCGCTGAATCGCTGGCGCGCCCCGATCCCCGCGCGACCGATCCACGCCGCATGGGCGCCAACATCCTGGCGATGCTGCGCCGCGCCGACTGCATGAGCTTCGTGCTGATCG
>CANIIN010000347.1 GCA_947467405.1 Betaproteobacteria bacterium
CCTGTCGCGCACGGTGAAGATGTCGGGTTTCCGGCCTGGCAAGGTGCCTCTCAAGATCGTTGCGCAGCAGTATGGCCCGCAGATTCGTTCCGAGGTGGTGGGCGATGCTGTTCAGAAGGCGTTCAGTGAAGTGGTCAATGAGCAGAAACTGCGAGTCGCGGGTTACCCGCGCATCGAACCCAAGCAGGATGGCGTCGATCAGAACGTCATCGCCTTCAGTGCGACTTTCGAGGTTTATCCGGAGTTCAAGCCGGGTGATGTGTCAGGTGCGAAGATTGAGCGACTGGCCCTTCAGGTTTCCGAGGCGGATGTCGATAAGACTATTGAGATCCTCCGCAAACAACGTGTCACGTACGCGGAAGCGTCGCGCGCCGCGAAGTCCGGCGACCGCGTGACGGCCGACTTCACGGGTCGGATTGACGGCGTCGAATTCGCCGGCGGCAAGGGGGCTGGCGTGCCGGTCGTTCTGGGCGAGGGGCGAATGCTGCCTGATTTCGAGACGGGCCTGACCGGCATGGCTCCCGGCGAGACCAGGACTTTCGACGTCAAGTTTCCAGAGGAATATGGCGGCAAGGAAGTGGCCGGCAAGACCGCTGCCTTCGAGACTGTCGTGAGCAAGGTTGAGGAACCGGTGCTTCCGGAAATTGATGGCGAATTTGCCAAGAGCCTGGGCGTCGTGGACGGCGATATCGCCAAAATGCGTCAGGAAATCCGCGGCAATGTCGAGCGCGAAGTGCAAAAGCGCATTGAAAGCGACGCCAAGCAGAAAGTCATGCAGGCGCTGATCGACGTGACGCAGGTAGAGGTGCCCAAGGCACTGGTGGAAATGGAGGTCGAGAGACTGGTGCAGTCTGCCAGGCAGGATCTCGAATCGCGGGGCATCAAGATGGAGCAGCTGCCGATCAATCCGGAGATTTTTGAAACTCAGGCCAAGCGCCGAGTGACGCTGGGCCTGATTCTTGCCGAGTTGGTCAAGGTGAATGACCTGAACCCGAAGCCGGAGCAGATCCGCAGCCGCGTTGACGAGTACGCCAGCACCTATGAGCAGCCGTCCGAGGTGGTAAAATGGGTCTACTCAGAACCGCAACGCCTTGCCGAGTTTGAGGGCATGGCCATTGAAAGCAATGTCGTGAGCTGGGTTCTCGAGCGAGCCAAAGTCGAGGACAAGGCTGTCAGCTTCGATGAACTGATGGAGAAAGCGGCATGAGCAGCCAGGATTGGCGGGCGGGGCGCGGTTTTCCCGGCATGACAGATGCGCAGTCGTCTGCTTTCGAGACGCAGGGACTCGGTATGGTTCCCATGGTCATCGAGCAGAGCGGTCGCGGCGAACGGGCATACGACATCTATTCGCGGTTGTTGAAGGAGCGGGTGGTGTTCCTGGTTGGGCCCGTCAATGAGTTGTCGGCCAATCTGATCGTCGCGCAACTCCTGTTCCTCGAGTCCGAGAATCCGGACAAGGATATTTTCTTCTACATCAATTCTCCGGGTGGATCGGTGTCGGCCGGGTTGGCCATTTACGACACCATGCAGTTCATCAAGCCTGACGTGTCGACGCTGTGCATCGGCCAGGCAGCCAGCATGGGGGCGCATCTCTTGTGTGCGGGGGCCAAGGGCAAGCGTTTCTGTCTGCCCAATTCCCGCGTGATGATTCATCAGCCGATGGGTGGCTTCCAGGGACAGGCGACCGATATCGCGATTCACGCCAAGGAAATACTGTTCCTGCGCGAGAAACTCAACCAGTTGATGGCCAAGCACACCGGGCAGCCGGTGGAGAATATCTCCCGGGATACTGAACGTGACAATTTCTTCTCCGCAGACGAGGCGGTCAGTTACGGGATCATCGACAAGGTGTTGTCTACCCGTGGCGAGACTGCGTCATAATCTGACGCAGAGTCTGCAAAACCCGGATATCCAAACAGGACAGGCCCATGACTGACAAATCGACCGGCGAAAAGCTTCTGTATTGCTCCTTCTGCGGCAAGAGTCAGCATGAGGTCAGGAAACTGATTGCCGGGCCTTCGGTGTTCATCTGCGACGAGTGCATCGAACTTTGCAATGACATCATTCGCGAGGAAAGTGCAACTGACAAGGGTGGCAAGGCCGTCAAGTCAGACCTTCCGACGCCGAAGGAAATCTGCGCGATTCTCGACGAGTATGTGATCGGGCAGGAGCAGGCCAAGAAAATCCTGTCTGTTGCCGTGTACAACCACTACAAGCGGTTGAAGCACATGACGAAGTCCGACGACGTCGAATTGGCGAAGTCGAACATTCTCCTGGTGGGGCCGACCGGTTCGGGCAAGACGCTGCTTGCGCAGACGCTGGCTCGCATGCTCAATGTTCCATTCGTCATCGCAGACGCGACGACCTTGACCGAGGCTGGATATGTCGGCGAGGACGTCGAGAACATCATTCAGAAGCTGCTGCAAAACTGTGACTATGACGTGGACAAGGCCAAGCGCGGCATCGTCTATATCGACGAAATCGACAAGATTTCGCGCAAATCCGACAATCCGTCCATCACGCGCGATGTGTCCGGCGAAGGCGTGCAGCAGGCCCTGTTGAAGCTCATTGAAGGCACTGTCGCTTCAGTGCCGCCCCAAGGCGGCCGCAAGCATCCGAACCAGGACTTTGTTCAGGTCGATACGACCAATATTCTGTTCATCTGCGGTGGCGCGTTCGATGGTTTGGAGAAGATCATTCGCGGCCGTTCCGAGAAAAGCGGCATCGGATTTGGTGCGGATGTGCGCAGCCTGAGTACCTCAAAGGATATCGGTGCCGTGTTGCGCACCGTTGAACCGGAAGACTTGCTCAAGTACGGATTGATTCCTGAGTTTGTCGGTCGTCTGCCGGTGGTGGCGACATTGGAGGAACTGGACGAGAAGGCTCTCATTCAGATTCTGACCGAGCCGAAGAATGCGCTGATCAAGCAGTACCACAAGCTGTTCGGCATGGAGGGCGTGGAACTGGAAGTTCGCCCTGCAGGCCTGAACGCCATCGCGCGCAAGGCGCTGGCACGCAAGACGGGCGCGCGCGGTCTGCGTTCGATTCTGGAGCAGGTGCTGCTCGATATCATGTTTGACCTGCCCAACATGGAAAATGTCAGCAAGGTCGTCGTCGATGAGGCGACCATTCTGGGCGAAGGCAAGCCGCTGCTGATCTATGCGGAACAGCCCAAAGTAGCGGGATCGGCCTGATCATGATCCCGTGCCGCCTGCCCGGAGGAGCGGCAGGCGGTATTGTCCCTGACTGCGTGATGGTTGATTTCCTGCGCAATCGCCCCAAGCTACATACCTCCGCAATCTCTTTTCTGGAAGCACCATGACAATTTCCGATGAAGTGAATCAGGAACCCCAGCAACTGCCGCTGCTGCCGCTGCGCGATGTGGTGGTGTTTCCGCATATGGTGATTCCGCTGTTTGTCGGCCGTCCCAAATCGATCAAGGCCATGGAAATCGCCATGGAGGCGGGCAAGTCCATCCTTCTCGTGGCCCAGAAGTCGGCAGCCAAGGATGAGCCGAGCGACGATGACCTGTACCAGATCGGTTGCATTTCCAACATCCTGCAGATGCTCAAGCTGCCTGATGGCACGGTGAAGGTGTTGGTCGAGGGGGGGCAGCGTGCGCGTATCAGCGGTGTCGAGGACTTGCGCACGCATTATGTGGCGGATGCAAGGCCTGTGGCGCACGACGCCAGCGAGAACACCGAGGTCGAGGCCATGCGCCGCGCGTTGATCGCGCAGTTTGATCAATACGTGAAGCTGAACAAGAAAATTCCTCCGGAGATTCTCACGTCTTTGGCTGGGATCGAGGAGGCTGGTCGTCTGGCGGACACCATCGCCGCCCACCTGCCGCTGAAGCTCGAGCAGAAGCAGGAAGTCCTCGAGATGTTCGACGTCAAGACCAGGCTGGAGCA
>CANIIN010000348.1 GCA_947467405.1 Betaproteobacteria bacterium
GAAGGCGCCGTATACGTCGAATCGATCCCCTTCAACGAAACACGTGACTACGTCAAGAAGGTCATGGCCAATACGGTGTTCTATACCGCCGTGCTCGGTGGCGAACCGGTGTCGCTGAAAGCGCGCCTGGGCACCATCGCCGCGCGCTCCGGCGCCGACCGCCTGGCCGCGTTGAAGGACGACCCCACACCCTGAACCGGGGCGGCGCCGCTGCACTGCTAGAATGATCACGGATTCACCGAACAAGGGGGCAAGCCCCCTTGTATATAGCTCTTTTCGCATTAGTTAGGGATGATCCGCGACGCGGTGCAGAAACTCGATTGCGGATCAGGACTTACGTCATCACTGCCGGGTAAGCGTTTTCCCTCTGGTATCGAGGCATATCACTAACTAATACGAAAAGAGCCTTGTATATCCCCCACTTCAGAGGGAAGCTTGTCGCGGCGTTCGAATTGACCGGACTTGATCATTGCTTCCTTGGTACAGATTGGCCGTGCGCAAAAGGTGCGGTGTGGCCGTACGCAACTCCCGATTACTTCTTCATTGAGCGACTGAGCATTCCATGAGCAGGATTCTGGTACTGGGCAGCAGCGGATTCATCGGGCGCGCCATCGTGCGCAGGCTGGCGGCACGTGGCGACAGCGTGGTGGTGCCGACGCGGCGTCGCGAACGCGCCAAGCCGCTCATCCTGCTGCCCACCGTCGATGTGGTCGAAGCCGACATTCATCATCGCGCCGCGCTGGTCGAACTGATGCGCGGCTGCGATGCCGTGATCAATCTGGTCGGCATCCTGCAAAGCCGGCGCGCGTCCGGGTCGGCGCTGTACGGTCCCGATTTCGATCGCGCGCACGTGCAACTGCCGCAACTCATCACCGCCGCCTGCCGCGAAGCCGGCGTGCGCCGCATCGTGCACATGAGCGCCCTGCAGGCGCGCACCGACGGGCCGAGCGAATACCTGCGTTCCAAGGGTGCCGGCGAGGCCTGGGTGCTGGCGCAGCAGAAGGACCTCGATGTCACGGTGTTCCGTCCCTCGGTGGTCTTTGGCGAAGAAGACCGCTTCCTGAATCTTTTTGCCCTGCTGCAGCGCTTTATGCCGGTCATATGGCTTGGCAGCCCGCAGGCGCGCTTCCAGCCGGTGCATGTCGAGGATGTGGCGCGCTGCTTCGTGTCCTGCCTGTTCGACGCCAGCACGCATGCCGCCACATACGATCTGGTCGGGCCGACCGTGTACACGTTGCGTGACCTGGTGAAGCTGGCCGGCCGCGAGTCGGGCCATGCACGGCCGGTGATCGGCCTGTCGCGACCACTGTCTTATCTGCAGGCCTGGGCCATGGAATTCGTTCCCGGCAAGCTGCTGTCGCGGGACAACTATCGCTCCATGCAAATTGACAATGTTTCATCGGCAACGCTGCCGTTCGGATTGCACGCCACGCCGCTGGAGGCCGTGGCGCCAGGCTACCTGGGTGGGCGTACGCCGCGCGGCCGTTACGGTCCGATGCGCGAAAAGGCGGGGCGGTAGCGTCCCGACGGGATTTTGCAGTGCAGGCCATCGGCAAGGTGATCAGCCGGCCTGAACAAGGGATGTCCGCATAGGGCGGGCCGCAGCAGGTTCCTGTCGGAGCAGGCGTGATGAAAAATGATCTGGTCATCGTCTTCGATTTCATACTCAGGCAATGGAGCTTTTCACCGCAGACCTTCAAGGACGCCGTCATCAACGCCGGCCTGGCCAAGTTCGTCCTGTCGGTGATCTGGTGGGCGCTGCGTTTTCTGGTGTCGAAGTTTCCGACCAGCCTGACCTTCTCCACGCTGAACCGGCTGCTCAATACGCGCCCGGCCAAGCTGATGGTGTTGATACTCGACGTCACGCTGATCGACGTGTTCCTGTTTTTCGCCGTGGTCACCACGGTGGACATGTACCACCAGTTTTCCTATTTCTCCCTGTGGTCGGCGGCGCTGTTCTCCTTCCTGCTGGTGTACATGTTCATGATCACGCACGCCGACATCAAGAAGTATTGAACCCCGTCGCACCGACATCGCTGTACTGAAAATCACGAAGTCACCATGCTCACACTCGTCATCGGCAACAAGAACTACTCGTCATGGTCGCTGCGGCCGTGGATCTACCTCAAGCAGCGGGGCATTGCATTCGACGAAGTGAACGTGTCGCTCTATCAGGGCGACTACAAGGCGCAACTGGCGCGCTACACGCCGGCCGGCAAGGTGCCGGTGCTGGTGGACGGCGCCGCCACGGTATGGGATTCGCTGGCGATACTGGAGCACCTGTCCGAGCGCTATCCCGACAAACCGGGCTGGCCTGCGGCACCCCGGGCACGCGCCCTGGCGCGCTCGGTGAGCGCCGAAATGCACGCCGGCTTCCAGGCCTTGCGTCAGAACCTGTGCATGAACGTGCGCAAGGTCTATCCGTGGCGCCCGGTCGGCGCCGCCAACGCGTGGCCGCCCGAGGTATCGACCGAGGTGGCGCGCATCGAGGCCGCCTGGGAGCAATGTCGTGCCCTGCGCAGCGGCGACGGCCCCTTCCTGTTCGGGCAGTATTCCATTGCCGACGCCATGTATGCGCCGGTGGCATGGCGCCTCCAAGGTTATTCGGTGCCTCTCGGCCCGGGTGCGACCGCTTACGTCGAGGCCATGCTGGCGCTGCCCGCCATGCGCGAGTGGCAGGCCGCCGCGGTGGCCGAGCCCATCACACTGCCGCAGTTCGAGCGCTGAGCGGAATCCCGTCGCGTGACGCCATCAGCATGAAAACCTACATCGTCGGCGGCGCAGTGCGCGATGCACTGCTCGGCCGTGCCGTGGCCGATCGTGACTATGTCGTGGTCGGCGGCACGCCGGAAGAGATGGAGCGCCTTGGCTACCGTCCGGTGGGCAAGGACTTCCCGGTGTTCCTCCATCCGCAAACCCACGAGGAATACGCGCTGGCTCGCACCGAGCGCAAGGTGGCGCGCGGCTACAAGGGTTTTACGGTCTATGCCGCGCCCGACGTCACGCTGGAACAGGACCTGGCGCGGCGCGACCTCACCATCAACGCCATGGCGCGCGAGTCGGCGCAGGCCGATGCGCCCCTGGTCGATCCGTTCCAGGGTGAGCGCGACCTGCGCGAGGGCGTGCTGCGCCACGTCAGCGCCGCTTTCATCGAGGATCCGGTGCGCATCCTGCGCGTGGCGCGCTTTGCGGCGCGCTTCGGCTTTCGCATCGCCGACGAAACCATGACGCTCATGCAGCGCATGGTCATTGAGGGCGAGGCCGACGCCCTGGTGCCGGAGCGGGTGTGGCAGGAATTTTCCAAGGGCCTGATGGAAGCGCATCCGGTGCGCCTCTTTACCACGCTGGCGCAATGCGGCCTGCTCGGCAAGCTGCTGCCGGAATGCGGATTCGCTTTTGAGCAGGGCCGGCCGGCCAACGATGCCACGCGCATCGTCATGAACGGTCTCGACTATGCGGCGAAGCAGGGCCACGGCATCGAGGTGCGCTTCGCCCTGCTGGCGTGTGCGCTGCATGCCCCCGTTGAAACCCCATCGGAAACCCGGGCGGACAACGCGGGCCGTCGCGGCCGGCCGCTTTTCTCCTTGCAACGGGCGTCGCCGGAACTTGACGCGCTGGTCGCACGCCTGCGCGCCACCAACGAATGCCGCGACGCCGCCTGGCTGATGCTGCGCCATGGCCGCCATGTGATGTCGGCGCACGAGGCCGACGCCGCTGCCCGGCTGGCCCTGCTCGAAGGCGGCGATGCGTTCCGGCGACCGGCGCGATTGCAAACGCTGCTGGCCAGCGCCGAGAGCGCGCAGTTCGGCGCGCAGAACTGGGTCGCGCAGCCCTGGCCGCCGCGCGTCGCGTTGCAGGCAGCGCTGGCCGCCGCGTTGCGCGTGGATGCCGCCGCGGTGGCCGCCGCC
>CANIIN010000349.1 GCA_947467405.1 Betaproteobacteria bacterium
CCTTGGCATAGTTGGCCTCGTTCAAGGGGCCGTTGTGCGCCGGCACCGAATAGTTCGGCGTGCGCTGGAACACGTAGACGTGCTTCGCGTCTTTGGCCACCACCGGCGTGGTCTGGATGCCGGATGACCCCGTGCCGATCACGGCGATGCGACGGCCCGCGATCGGCACCGGGCGGTCCGGCCAGTGCGCGGTCTGCACCCACTCCCCCTTGAAATCGTCCAGTCCCTTGAAGTTCGGCTTGCGCGCCGCGGAGTAATTGCCGGTGGCCATGACCAGGAAGCGGGAGGTCAGGCGACGATCATCCTTCGTCGTCAGGTGCCACAGTCCGTCGCGCCACTCGGCATCGGTCAGCCAGGTGTTGAACGAGATGAAGGGTTTGACGCCGATCTTGTCGGCCACGAATTCGATGTAGCGCAGGATTTCCGGCTGCGTGGCGTAGCGCTCGCTCCAGCGCCACTCGTGGTAAATCTCCGGCGAAAAGAAGTAGCAGTAGTCTTGGGACTCCACATCGACTCGCGCGCCCGGATAGCGGTTGTGGTTCCACACGCCGCCAACGCGGTCGGCGCCCTCGAGACACAGCACCGACAGGCCCTGCTGGCGAAAACGATGGATGGCATAGACGCCGCCAAGGCCGGCGCCGATGACGACCACGTCGTGGTCGGCTCCCGTGGCGCGACCGGCGGGCGACAATGGTTGATTCTGCTGATTCAATGGCATGAAGGATTCCGTGAATGTAGCGAACCAAAAGAGGCACGCCAAGAAAAAGGCGGACCGTGAACACAACTCACGATTCGCCTGATCGATACCGGCATTTTGCCCTGTGTAGCCGGAATCGGTGGAACGGGACACTCACCGGCGCAAAACGTCTCGCCGACCACCCTGCCGCCGGGTAATCCCCCCTCAAAAAGCCCGTAGATGCCCGTGGATAGGGCATCTACAAGGCATGGGCCGGCGCGACGACCAGGCGTGCGCAGTTCGCAAAGCGGCTTGGGATACCCGGAGCGTCTTGACCGCATAATAGTGACCGCGTCATTCGGCCTGCTTCATGTGGACGGCGCGCACAGACCAGACGAGGATTAGATTTCCATGAACGCTCCCCAGCAAACCGAACTCCGGCGACTGCACGCCGGCACGGCGCTGATGAAAGGCCCGCTGCAGGACGCGCGCCACCTGCCCGGCGAGATCTACACCTCGGAGGGCATCGCCGCGCTGGAGAAGGCGCGCATCTTCACCAAGCGCTGGCTGGCCATCGCGCGCGTCGAGGACGTGCCCAAGCCCGGCGATTACGTCACCCACACCATCGCCGGCGAACCGGTCATCGTGTCGCGCTCCAGCGACACCGACATCGCGGTGTTCCGCAACGCCTGCCTGCATCGCGGCATCGAGGTGGCCGTTGGCGCCGGCAACACGCGCGTGCATCGCTGCCCCTATCACTCCTGGGCCTACAACCCCGCCGGCGAACTGGTCGGCGCGCCGTGGACCAAGGAGGCCTGCCACGACCTCTCCGGATATCGCCTCGCGCCACTGAAGAGCGCGGTGTGGCGCGGCTGGGTCTTCGTGAACTTCGACGCCGAAGCGGCGCCCTTCGAGGAATTCATCGCGCCGATGGAGGACGAGCTCTGGTACTACCAGACCGGCCAGTGCCGCGTGGCGTTCCGCAAGGTCATCGACCTGGATTGCAACTGGAAGTTCGTGATGGAGAACCTGCTCGACTTCTATCACGCCATGACCGTGCACATGGCGAGCTTCGCCACGCAGTACAAGTTCCGCAGCGGCGACGTGCCCATGAAACTCCTGCCCGACGGCGCCGTGAACGCCGTGTTCGGATCGGACATGCGCGAGAATTTTCCGTTCATCTACCCGGAGCTGCCGTGGATCAAGGGCCGTACGGACTTCGTATCCGGCAAGGCGGCGCTCTTCCCCAACCTGAACCTGTTCGTGAACCAGGAGAGCATCCGCACCTCGACCTTCTGGCCCATCGCGCCGGGCCGCATGCGACTGGTGATGTCGTTCCTGCTGCCCGAAGAAACCTTCAAGGTGCCGGACTTCGACATCAAGCTGGAGAAGTACCGCCGCCAGATCGACACCATCGTCGGTGAAGACAGCGCGGTGCTGCTGGCCCTGCAACGCGCGGCCGGCTCGGAAGGCTACCAGCCGGGCCCCATGGTGAACATGGAGATCGGCATGCAGCACATCATCAGGAATTATCTCCAGGTGATGGGGCTGTAGCACCAGCGCCACGTCGCGTGGCGTGTGCAGCCTGCACCGCTACGCAGCCAGCTGCGCCCGCCCCCGCAACACGTACCAGAGCACCGCCGCCCCGCACAGCAGCACCGGCACCAGCGAGCCGTAATTGAGCAGCGTCCAGCCCTGTGTCGTCACCAGCGCGCCGGACGAGAACGACGTCACCACCATCACCGCGAACACGCAGAAGTTGATGGCGCCCTGCACCTTGTCTTTTTCTTCGGGTCGGTACGACTGCAGCGACAGCGCCGTGCCGGCCGTGAACAGGAAGTTCCACCCCAGCCCGAGCAGGAACAAGGCCGCGAGGAAATGCATCACCTCGATGCCCGACAGCGCAATCGCGATGCACAGCAGGTTGAGCAGCACGCCCACCGCCATGATGGGGATGGCGCCGTAGCGCTTGATCAGCCCGCCGGTAAAGAAGCCCGGGGCGAACATGCCGATGACGTGCCACTCCAGCACCAGCGCCGCGTCCTTGAACGGGTGGCCGCACACCTGCATGGCGATGGGCGATGCCGCCATCAAGAGGTTCATCACGCCGTAGCCCAGCGCCGCCGCCGCGGTGCTGACGATGAATACCGGCTGGCGCATGATGACCGACAGCGGCCGTCCGCTGTCCGCGCCCTTCTTCTTCGGCGGCACCGGCGGGAATTTCACCAGCGACACCACCCCCATGGACAGCACCGCCAGCACGGCCAGCGTGGCGTAGGCGCCCGCGAACGGTGCGTCGCCCAGATGCTGCGTCCATTTTGCGAGGTTGGGTCCGAGCACGGCGCCCACCAGACCGCCGGCCAGCACCCATGACACGGCGCGCTCGCGAAAATCTGGTGCCGCGAGTTCGGCTGCGGCGAAACGGTACAACTGGCCATTGGCGTTGTAATAGCCGGCCACCACCGTGGCCGTCACCAGCAGCCAGAAGTTCGAACTGAAGATGGCAAACGCGGCCACCAGCGCCGACACGACGGCGACCGCCAGGCCGATGAGAAACGACGCCTTGCGGCCAAAGCGCGATTGGGTCCAGGCCACCGGGCCGGTGGCCAGCGCGCCGCCCACCACGTAACCCATGACCGGCAGCGTCGCCATCCAACTGTAAGGGGCCAGCGCCAGGCCGACCAGCCCGTTGATGGCGATGAATGCCACGTTGTTGGTGAGCAGCAACGCTTGCGCTGCGACCATCAGCCAGAGATTGCGGTTCATGAAGCGGCGTCACTTTCAGTTGGCGCCGACCTTATTGGGCATTGCGCGGACAGGGTGCCCGCCACAAGCGTGTGAGGTGATCAAACGGCAATCGGCAGCAGCAATGTTATCGCCTTTCGATGGGGTCGTCGCGCACGACTGACTGAACCGACGCTGCATCGGCAGAGCCTCGCGAATGCCTGAAGATGCCCGTGGATAGGGCGTCTTCAGGCCCCTGCCCTGCTACCCCAATGCCGCGCCGATGTGCGCCGCAGTGCGCCGCAGTTGCAACGCCACGTCGGAATCGCGCGTGAGATGGGGAGCAAGGCCCAGCCCGGATACGCTGAGCGCCGCCACCGGCACGCCGGCGCGATCGTGAATCAGCGCCGCCATGGCGGCGAGTCCTGGCCGTCCGTGCGGTTCGTCCTCACCGGCAAAGTCGATGCCACCGGCGGCGCGGATCTC
>CANIIN010000350.1 GCA_947467405.1 Betaproteobacteria bacterium
ACCGTCGCCATCGTCGACGATGTCATGACCACCGGTGCGACACTCGACGAACTGGCGCGCACCTTGAAGAACCGCGGTGCCGCGCGCGTCGAAAACTGGGTCGTGGCGCGCACCATCACGCAGGGAAACAAGCATGTTTGATGTCGTACTGTTCGAACCCGAGATTCCGCCCAATACCGGCAACATCATCCGCCTGTGCGCCAACACCGGCTGTCGGCTGCATCTGGTCAAACCGCTGGGCTTCCGTCTCAACGAACGCGCCGCCCGCCGCGCCGGCCTCGACTACGGTGATGCTGACAGCGCCACCGTCCACGACGACTGGCAGGCCTGCATGGACCACCTCGGCGGCCTGGCAGACAGACGCCTGTTCGCCGTCACCACCCGCGCCAGCCAATCCCACGCCGCCGTCAGCTACCGGGAGAACGACGTCTTCATCTTCGGTCCCGAAACGCGCGGATTGCCAGCGGCCGTGCTAGAGCAATTTCCAGAAGCGCAGAAGGTGCGACTGCCGATGCAGGAAGGCAGCCGCAGTCTGAATCTGTCGAATGCGGCGGCGGTGATGATTTATGAAGCGTGGCGACAACTGGGATTTGCGGGCGGCCGCTAAGGAAGCGCGGATCAAGTCCTGGAAATGAAAACGCCCGAACAAGCTTCCCTCTGAAGTGGGGGCATACAAAGGGGCCTCCATAACCTAATGCCCGCAGATCCTTATCCAGAGCCGATCTCCAAGGCATCGCCCTCTTGCAGGGAAACTACGCCTCGCTCTTCGGATCCCGCGACAGCAGCATCTGCACCGCCTTCTCCGGCGACAGGCCGCCATGCAACACCGCACACACCGCCTCGGTGATCGGCATGTCGACTCCCGCTGCGTGGGCCATCTTCTGCACCGCCTTGGCCGAGGCAACGCCCTCGGACACATGACCCAGTTGCGCGAGCACTCGCTCGAGGTCATGCCCCTGCGCCAGCAACAGCCCGACGCGCCGGTTGCGCGACAGTTCACCGGTGCAGGTCAAGATGAGGTCACCGGCGCCGGCGAGGCCCATGAAGGTTTCGGGACGGCCGCCGAGTTTGGTGCCGAGGCGCGTGATTTCGGCCAGGCCACGCGTGATCAGCGCGGCGCGCGCGTTCAGCCCAAGCCCGAGGCCGTCACTGATGCCGGTGGCGATGGCCATGACGTTCTTCACGGCGCCACCGACCTCCACGCCGACCACATCGGTGCTGTAGTACACCCGCAGCACCGAGTGATGCAGCGCGCGCGCCGTGTCACGGGCGAAAGTTTCGTCGGTCGCTGCCAGCGTCAGCGCGGTGGGGCGACCCAGTGCTACTTCCAGCGCAAAACTCGGTCCGGAGATCACTCCGCAGGGACGATCGTCACCCAACTCGGCCGTCACGATGCGATGCGGCGGCAACGCAGTCTCGGCTTCGAGGCCCTTGCAGGACCACAGCACCGGCACTCTCGCCGGCGCAGTGGAATTCTTCAAACGGCGCAGCGTGTCACGCAGTCCGGCGGTCGCGGTCGCCACCAGCACCAGTTCCGCACCGTCGACAGCGTGCGCAAAATCGGACGTGGGATGAACCGCCGGGGGCAGCGCGGCTTCCTCAAGATAGCGACGGTTGACGCGGTCCCGGACCAGCGCACGCGCCTGCTCCGGATCGCGCGCCCACAAGGCAACGCGGTGATGACCGGCGAACGATATGGCCTGAGCCGTACCCCACGCGCCGGCCCCGAGCACGGCAATCTTCACAGGCCCCACACCTGGCTGTTGCGGATGAAACCGACCTGTCCGTCGCGATGGCGCACCTTGATCCAGCCGCTCGCGCCGACTTCCGCCAGTTCCAGCGCCACGCCCTCGCGCACCTGAAAGGCCAGCGGCGATTTCTCGTCCGCGCCCTGGCGCACATCGGCCAGGCTGGGACGAACCAGCACGGTGCGTTTTTCCGACAGCGCCTTCTTTTCCACCCATGACAACTCGCCGGTGGCATCGCGCACCTTGGCCCAGTTGTCGATGCTCACCATGACCTCGACCGGATAGAACTGACTCACCACGAACAGCTTCTTCGACCGCACCGACGGCGCGTCGTACATCACCACCGCCGGTTCCGCGATGGACCGAAAGTCCGCCGCCTGCGCCAATGAAAAGACACCGAGCGCGGCCACGGCGAACGCCGCGCGGCCTGCACCGCGAATCAGGCGCTGCAATGCAGCCACGCCCGACCCGATATGGCGATCAGGATGCATGGGGTCACGCAAAAGGTTCATTCCGGACTCAGGCAGGGACGGGCCGACGATCTCTGGATCACCTAGTGCGCGATCTCGATGCGCGGGCCGTCGTTATCGCCAGCCTGTTGCGCGAGTTGCTGCTGATACAACGCCTCGAAGTTCACCGGGGCGAGGATCACCGGCGGGAAACCGGAACGACTGACGATGTCGGAAACCGTTTCGCGCGCGTACGGGAACAGCACGTTGGGGCAGACGACGCCGAGCACGGCCGGCAGGTCGGCGTCGGGAACGCCGCGAATCTGGAAGATGCCGGCCTGCACGACTTCGACCAGAAAAGCCGTCTTGTCGCCGATGCGCGCGGTCACCGTCACCGATACTTCGATCTCAAACAGCACGCCGTCGATACTGTTCGACGCATTGCCGAGCTGCACTTCGAGTTGCGGTTGTTCACCCTGCAGGAAAACCTGCGGCGCGTTGGGCAGTTCGAGGGACAGATCCTTGACGTAGATCTTCTCGATATTGAATACGGTCTGTTGTTGCTCGGTCATCTTGATGTCGCCTTGCCTGGATTAAATGTGATTGCAGCGCGCCGGCTGCGCCTGCGCCCGGATCAACCGCCAGCGAGCATGGGATCGAGCTTCCCGGCCCGATCGAGCGCATAGAGGTCATCACAGCCGCCAACGTGGTGTTCACCGATGAATATCTGCGGCACCGTCCGGCGCCCGGTCTTCTCGATCATTTCGTCACGTCGTGCCGGCTCGAGGTCGACGCGCACCTTGTCGATTGCGCCGACGCCCTTGGATACCAGCAACCGTTCGGCGCGCACGCAGAACGGGCACACCTGGGTGCAGTACATGACAACCTTGACGGGGGAAACGCCAGACGGGGCAGTCATGCGCAGCTCCTATTTCTCGGTGGGCAGACCGGCCTGTTTCCAGGCATTGATTCCGCCGGACAGGTTGTACGCCCGCTCGAAGCCCATCTTCTTCAGTGACGCGACGGCTGCGCCGCTGCGCGCGCCGGTCGCACAGCACACCACGATGGGGCGATCCTTTTTCTTGCTGATGGTGTCCGCGACATCGGTGCTGCCGCCCAATCGCACCAGCGGCACGTTGCGCGCGCCGACGATATGTCCGACCGCGAATTCGGTTTCTTCGCGCACATCCAGGATCAGCGCGTTTTCCTTGTTCATCATCAGCGTCGCCTGTAGCGTATCGACGGAACTGCCGCCGGAACCGCCGCGCAACATGGGGCCGACCAGCAGTGCACCACTGACGGCCGCCAGGCCAACCATCAGAATGTTGTCGTTCAGGAACTTCATCGCATCCATGGAACCGGTGTCTCCTTGTGAAACGCGCGCTGTTTCGAACCTCGTCTCGAACGCTGCTCCAAACGCTGTTTCGAAAATTGCTGGCTCGAAAAAGCCGCGAAACAACACCAATACGACGTGAAAGTCACGGGTTTGCGCGCAAAAGCGGCGCATTGATCGGGTATTATACGGGTCACCCCACCCAACCAACACCGAAAATGCACCGAATCGTACTGTTTCGCCACGGCGAATCCACCTGGAACCAGGAAAACCGCTTCACCGGCTGGACCGACGTCGACCTCACCGACAAAGG
>CANIIN010000351.1 GCA_947467405.1 Betaproteobacteria bacterium
CAGGATATTGCGCTTCACCCCATAGTCGAACGCCACCACATGGAAGCGACCGATATCGGCCGCGCCCTTCTTGTACCCACCGGCTAGCGTCCACTCACCTTCGCGCCATTCATAAGGCTTTGCCGTGCTCACCACCTTGGCCAGATCCATGCCGGCCAGCCCCGGGAATGCCCGTGCCGCCGCCAGCGCCTTGGCCTCGTCGATATCGCCAGCCATGAGGGCGCCGTTCTGGGCACCCTTCTCACGCAGGATGCGCGTCAGCTTGCGGGTATCGATCCCGGCAATGGCGACGATCTTGCGCGAGCGCAGGTAGGCGTCCAGCGTCTGCTCGGCCCGCCAGTTGGACATCTGCATGGGCAAATCGCGGATCACCAGTCCGGACGCGAATATGCCGGTCGACTCTTCGTCCTCGGTATTGGCGCCGGTATTGCCGATATGCGGGTAGGTGAGGGTGACGATCTGACGGCAGTAGGATGGGTCGGTCAGGATTTCCTGATAGCCGGTCATCGCCGTGTTGAACACCACTTCCCCGGAGGACAGGCCGTCTGCGCCAATCGAAATTCCCCGGAAAAGCGTGCCGTCAGCGAGTGCTAGAAGTGCGGGCGGCAACTTTGAAGGCACAAAAAACCCGTTTAAAAATAATGGAGTAGATGCGAAAAGCGGGACAGGCTGAGTGCCCGTCCCGCTCAAGAATTCAGCGCCGAATTATACCCCAGAACTGCCCCGCCTTCAATCCACACATGCCTGCCACGCAGACCCAGGGATGGCATCGCCTGCCGTTCAACGCAATCCGAGCACGTCCTGCATGTCATACAGGCCATTGGCGCGGCCGGCCAGATACTGGCAGGAGCGCAGGGCGCCCAGCGCATAGGTCATGCGACTCTGCGAACGAACCGTCACCTCGACACGCTCGCCCTCGCCGGCAAAGATCACCGTGTGCTCGCCCACGATATCGCCGCCGCGAATGGCATGAAAGGCGATGCTCTGCCGGTCGCGCTCACCCGTGATGCCCTCGCGGCCATGCAGGGCGACTTCCGACAGATTGCGGCCCAGCGCACCGGCCACGACCTCGCCCAGGCGCAGCGCGGTGCCGGACGGCGCATCGACCTTGTGGCGATGGTGCGCTTCGATGATTTCCACATCGAAGGCGTCGCCAAGACTTTTCGCCGCCACTTCAGCCAGTTTGAAAGTCACGTTCACGCCGATGGCGAAGTTGGGCGCCATGACAATGCCGATCTTCTTCGACGCATCGGCGATCTGCTGCTTCTGCGCATCCGTGAATCCGGTGGTGCCGATGACCATGCGCACGCCCGCTGCAACACACAGGTTCAGGTGCGCCATGGTCGCTTCCGGCCGAGTGAAATCGATGATGACGTCGCCCGCCGCAATGGCGACCTGCGCATCCGCGCCGATCTTGACGCCGCAGGCTGCCCCCACCAGTTCACCGGCATCCTTGCCGATCAGCCCGCTGGTTGGCACGTCGAAGGCGGAAGCCAGCGACAGCGTCTTATCCTTCAGCACGCCTTCGATCAGGGTGCGCCCCATGCGCCCGCCGGCGCCGGCGATCACGACTTTCATTTAGCCTCCGGATTGGCCGGGGCGGCAGCCGGTTTGGCGGCCGTGACGACATCACCATCAACCCGCTTCAGCTTGCCGTCCTCGAAGAACACCGTCACACGACGACGCTCGGCAATCTTGACGTTGGCCGGCATGTGCGAAAAGACGTAGTCCCAGCGATCGTCACGAAAGCTGTCAATCACCAGCGGCGTGCCAAGCAGGAACCTCACCTGATCCTTGGTCAGGCCCGGGGTCAGCTTCGAGACCATGTCCTGCGTCACCAGGTTGCCCTGCTGAATTTCCATGCGATAGGGATCCACCTTGGGAACGAGATCGCACGCCGACAGCACGGCAGCACACGCCAAAACCGGGATGGTTGCGGCAAAACGGCGAAAAACTGAATGGAGTTTCATCTTGATCAAGGAGTTGGTGGAAATCACGCGTTATATGATAACGGAAAGGACTTGCGTTTCCGGCATCATTCCGGCACTTGGGCGGTGAATTGACTGCACAGGGATTGGAAGCAGGCCGCGTTTCGCGTCATTGACGACCATTTCCGACCTGTTTTACCGCTTCAACAACAAGGGCACACCATGACGAACCTCCACGACCTCAAAACCATCGGCCTCAAGGCAACCGGACCCCGGTTGCGCATCCTCAAACTGTTCGAAACCAGCAAGGTTCGCCACATGGCGGCCGAAGACGTCTATCGCATGCTGATCAACGAAGGCATCGATATCGGCCTGGCCACGGTGTACCGCGTGCTGACCCAGTTCGAGCAGGCCGGCATCCTGCAGCGCCACCACTTCGAATCCGGCAAGGCCGTGTTCGAGATGAACGAAGGCACCCACCATGACCATCTGGTGTGCATGCAGTGCGGCAAGGTCGAGGAATTCCAGGACGCCGAGATCGAGAAACGCCAGCAGAGGATCGCCAAGGATCGCGGTTTCGTGATCCGCGAGCACGCGCTGTCGATGTACGTGGAATGCATCAAGGCGGACTGCCCCAACAAGTCCGCGTAAGGCTCTAACTAGGGAAGCGCTGATCAAGTTGCGAATATGCACAACGCCGTCGGCGCTTCCCTCTGAAGTGGGGGATATACAAGGGGGCTTGCCCCCTTGTTCAGTGAATCCCTAGGGCATCAGTCCAAGGACATCCGGACGCCAGCGCGGCCGGAGGCAGGGAACATCAGCGGCCGGTGAAGAGCGGCGGACGCTTGTCGGCGAATGCCTTGCGCGCCTCGGTGGCATCGTCGGATGCGCGCACGAAGGTCTGATACTCCATTTCAAGGTCCAGTTGCTGCTTGTAACTGTTCTCCGGCGCCTTCTGCACCAGGCGCCGCATCAGGCCGTAAGCCATGGTCGGACCGGTTGCGAATTTCTTCGCCATCGCCTCCACCTCCGGCACCAGTTGCTCATCCGCCACGCACTTCCAGATCAGCCCCCAGTCGGCCGCCGTCTCCGCCGCCAGCTTTTCGCCGAGCAGCAGCAGCCCGGCGGTTCAGCGTCAGCCGCGCGACATGGTCGCGGATGTCCAGGTCCAGGTACTCGTAGCGCATGGCAATCAATCCAGAGTGGTGAATGAAGTGAATCTGAAGTACATCATTGGAGAGGGCACACTGCACACCATCCTTTGCGGCACATAATATAGGCACGGCGAGGAACGGCGCCGTCAGTACTGCCCCGTCCACCCCGCCATGAAGCGAAGGAGTCCGAATTGCTGATCGTCGATTCACAAGTGCATGTCTGGGGCCGCGACACGCCCGAGCGCCCCTGGCCGACATCCGGCGCGGAGGGTCGCACGGCGCACGCGCAGCGCGACGAGCCCTGGTCTCACCAGGAAGTGCTGTCGCACATGGACCGAGCCGGCGTGGCGCGTGCCGTCATCGTGCCGCCGTCGTGGGAAGGCGACCGCAATGACCTTGCGCTGGAAGCGGCGCGCCAGCACCCCGATCGCTTCGCGGTCATGGGACGCATCGACATGAACGATCCGGCCGGTCGCGAACGGGTCGCCGCCTGGCGCAGTCAACCGGGCATGCTCGGCATCCGACTCCTGCTCAGCGACTCGGCAGCCTGGTTCAAGGACCTCGCCGACCATTGGCTGTGGGACGCAGCCGAGCGCGCCGGTGTGCCGGTGACCCTGGTACCCAAACGCTACTTCAGCCTGGTCGGTGACATCGCTGCGCGCCATCCGCGCCTCAAGTTGTGCATCGACCACATGGGATGCGTGACGGAGTCGAAGGACGCCGACGCATTCCGCTATCTGCCCGACCTGATGGAACTGGC
>CANIIN010000352.1 GCA_947467405.1 Betaproteobacteria bacterium
CATCGTTGCGCCGCAGCCCAAAGTAGCCGGATTGGATGCGCAGGGTTTCGCGGACTGTGAAGAACGGATCGAATACAAGTTCCTGAGGGACGATGCCGAGCGCTCGGCGAGCCGACCGGTAATCGGCCTGAACATCGTGCCCCATCACAAATACCTGGCCGGAATCGGCACGAGCCAATCCCGCCAGCATGCTGATAAGCGTTGTTTTCCCAGCGCCGTTAGGGCCCAGCAGACCGAAAAATTCGCCCTGATCAACCCGCAATGAAACACCGTCAATCGCTTGAACGCGACCGAAGCGCTTCGTCACGTCGCGGATATCTATGGCTGCTGTCATGATTGGGCGACGGGCGGATGCCTGTCGAAGTAGATCGGGATTAGCCCTTTTGAGGCTCCATGAGGTCCGAGACGCCGTACAGGTTGGCCAGATTCTTCATTGCTTCTGGAATGTTGGCCAGCGATAACACTCTGCTCACCTGCGCCGCCTGTCTTTGCCACTCCAGTGCCAAGGCCACGGCAGCTGAATCGACTTCACCCACTTTTGAAAAATCGATGGTATGCGCGCCCTTGCGCAAATCGTCACCTATTGCACCCACCAGACCGGGCACTGTCTCCACGGTGACGGCGCCCTGCAGAAACAGCACATCGCCGTTTCGACTGATCACGTCTTGTCCGTCTTGTTTCTGGAGTCAGACTGGCGGTTCTTTGACGCCAGCGTTTTGATCAAGCCATCAATACCAGACTCCCGGACCTGATTGGCAAAATCATCCTTGTAAGTCGTGATCAGGCTGACTCCTCCAACCTTGACGTCAAACACCTTCCAGCCGGCGGGGGTTTTTTCGAGTTCGTAGTCAATGCTGACTGGTTGGGCCCCTTTCTGCCTCACTTCAGAGCGAACCGTCACTTCAGTATCTTCAGTCTTGGCGCGCAACGGCTTGTAATCGATGATCTGGTCTCTGTAACTGGACAAGGCCGACGAATACGTGCGGACAAGCAATGCGCGGAACTCCTGCGTGAGCATGCGCTGCTGATCGGGAGATGCCTTGCGCCAGTTCACGGCCATGGCAAGTTGTGTCATGTGCCCGAAGCTGAAATGCGGAAGGACCCTGGCCTCAACGAGATCAGTCACCTTCTTCGAATTGCCCGCCTGGATGTCCTTGTCCTGCTTGATGGCGGCAATCACCTCCTGGGTAATACCCTTCACCAGCGCATCCGGCGCCGAATCCTGGGCCTTCACCACGCCGACGGCCGCAGTGAGGAGCAATCCAAGACCACAGAGCAGAAACCTCACAGTCAAACCACGTTTTCGCATGTGCATCACTTGACGGCAGATGTAATCTGGACAGTCGCCGAGGTCACGCGTGGCATATCCGCACCGGAGGACTTTGTCGCTGCCACTTCCGCGGAACCTTCGCTCGCGACGGCATCCGCCTCACCATCATTCAAGGCGCCCGACTGACGCGGTGGGTTACCGTCATAAACCAGGTTTTCACGCCTTTGAAGGTAGGCATCCCGCGTGAAACTGTACTTATCAAGCGCCGCCTCTTCCACGATTCTCGATGCATCAAGGAGATTTGCGCGCGTATTGATCAAACGCGTCACGAGCAATGAATTACGCGTTGGAACATGATCCAGTTGACGAACGATGTCGCCCTGCATGTCGACCAACCCGCGTCCGAGCGCATCACGCAACGTGCTGGACCCAAGGAACGGCAAAACCACATAGGGGCCGCTTCCTACCCCCCAACGACCCAGCGTCTGGCCGAAGTCCTCATTGTGCTTGGATATTCCCAAATCACTCGCCACGTCCACCACGCCGAACAATCCAACCGTGCTGTTCACAAGCACCCTGGCCATGTCATCAAGTGCGCTCTCAACCTTCCCCTGCAAGAGGTTGTTGAGCATGATCCAGACATCCTCGATATTCGAGAAAAAATTGGTCACGCCCGACCTCGCGAGTTCCGGCACTACGGCGCGGTATCCCTCGGCAACAGGTTTGGCGATTGCCCGATCTAAGCCGTCATTGATGGAATAGACGACACGGTTCACGGGTTCGAACGGATCCCGTAGATTGCCGCTGGACGCGCAACCACCCAGCAAAAATCCGACCAACACGAGGGCTGCAATACGCCCCGTTGTCATCTGTCGCGCTACCGCGCAGGCATCATTAACAATTGATTTCATGACTCTTTCCAAGGGCTCACTTTTTCCCGTCTGCACCGCCACCATCGGCGGCCTTACTATACAGGAACTGGCTAATCAGGTTCTCCAGAACTACCGCAGATTGCGTGATCTTTAACGTATCGCCACTCTTCAAGTTGACCGAGTCGCCGCCGGCCGCAAGCCCGACGTACTGTTCGCCCAGCAAGCCCGATGTGAGAATCTTGGCCGACGTGTCCTTTGGAAACTGGAATCGGCCGTCCACCGACATGGATACGACAGCTTCAAAGGTTTCATTGTCGAATCGCACGCCATTGACCCGCCCCACCACAACGCCAGCACTTTTGACCGGAGCGCGAACTTTCAAGCCGCCGATGTTGTCGAACTTGGCCTCGATCTGATAGGTCTCGGCTGCCGAAAAAGACGACAAATTGGCGACTTTCAACGCCAGGAACATCATTGCGCCAATGCCTATCGCAACAAACACCCCTACCCACAAGTCAAGTTCCTTGCGTGACATCATGATCAGATTCCCCTAAACATCAAAGCAGTCATTATGAAATCGAGCACCAGTACCGCCAGTGACGAACTGACCACGGTGCGTGTCGTCGCCCCCGATACACCTTCCGCCGTAGGAGGGGCATCGTAGCCCTCGAATACCGCAATCCAGGTTATCGCCACGCCAAACACGAAGCTCTTGATAACGCCATTCATCACATCCTGACGAACATCGACGGCGGCCTGCATCTGCGACCAGAACGACCCTTCATCGACCCCGATCATGCGCACGCCCACGAGATAGCCCCCGAATACTCCCATGGCGGAGAACAGCGCGGCCAGCAGCGGCATCGATATCACGCCAGCCCAGAATCTCGGCGCAATGACTCGAGCTATCGGGTCGACTGCCATCATCTCCATGGCAGCCAACTGCTCGGTCGCCTTCATCAGCCCGATTTCGGCAGTAATCGCCGACCCGGCGCGACTGGCAAACAACAGACCGGCCACGACTGGACCCAATTCCCGGATGAGCGACAGTGAAACCAGCACGCCAAGAGCCTCGGAGGAGCCGTAACGAACCAGCGTATCGTAGCCCTGCAGGCCGAGAACCATGCCAACGAAGAGCCCGGAGACGAGAATGATGACAAGGGACAGGACGCCGGCAAAATAGACCTCCCGAATCGTCAGATGAAAGCGCCGGAACGCCGTACCGGAATGCATGAGGATCAGCCAGAAGAACCGGCTTGCGAATCCCAGCCTCCAGACCCAGCCGGTGACGCGCGCACCGAGTCCTTCGAGAATCTCCGTAATCCGGCCCATCACGCTGTACCCGCGAAAAGATCCTGGCGATAGTCGACGGCAGGATAATGAAAAGGCACCGGGCCATCCGACTCGCCGTGCACAAACTGCTTGACGAATGACTCCCCTGAAGAGCGTATTTCGTCCGGAGTCCCTTCGGCCACCACGGCGCCCTCGGACATGAAGTAGACGTAATCGACCAACTGCAACGCCTCGTTCACGTCATGCGTCACGACAATGGAAGTCGCGCCAAGCGTATCGTTGAGGCGCCGCATGAGATCACCAATGACGCCCAGCGACAGCGGATCGAGACCTGCAAACGGCTCGTCATATAACATCAGCATCGGATCGAGTGCCATGCATCTCGCGAGCGCCACGCGTCGTGCC
>CANIIN010000353.1 GCA_947467405.1 Betaproteobacteria bacterium
AAGTCGAGCGGTTTGGCGCCGCCCGGCGCGATGTTGCCGGCCTTGGCGACCAGCTTGTCCAGCGCGACCTCGATATGCCGATCGAGATCGCTCACCACCACGCTGCCGTCGGCGAATTCGATGGCGCGGATGTCAACAGTCACCGGACGCGACGATGGATCCGGCTTGGAGGAGGGAACGAGGTCGAGCACGTCGAGGTGGCCATCGCGCAGGCTGGCGCCGAACTTCAGGTTGCCGAGACGAATGCGTTCGATACCGGCGGTCGACGCCACGCTGTCGAAGCGGATGCCGGTGATACCGATGTCGCTGACGGCAATGGCCGGTGATGCGGCAGCGCTCGCGGGGGACGGCGCAGTCGTGGCGTTTGAAGCGACAGCGGGCGTGGTGGAAGGCGTTGTCGTGGCAACCGTTGTCGATGCAGCCGAACCTACCGTCATGCTCTTCGCCTGCGCCGATGCATTCTCGACCTTGATAGCCGTGCCGGTCTTGGCGTCGCCCGACTGCACCGACAACGCGAGGCTGGCGCCCAAGCCATCCAGCGCGACAGCCAGCGGCATTTTGGAACTGGCATCGTTGTAGCGCGCCGCGATGTTGCGCAACTCGATGACCGCCACGTTCAACGAGAACGCCGTTGTCTGCGTCTCTTTTGCCGGCTTGTCCTTTTCGCTTTTGTCGATTGCGGGCTTGTCAGCTGCCTGGGCAGCAGTTCCACTGGCAGCCGGTGCAAACAGTTTCTGCACATCGATATCGCCGTTGGCATCGCGCTGCAAGGCGACCTGCCCGTCCGCCAGCAGCAATGACTTCACCGTGGTACGGCGATCCTTCAGATCGAAGTCCACGCCGTCAAGCGTCATCTCGGCCAGCGACAGGATCGGCGCGCCGGCAATCGCCTTCAGCGCCAGTTCGTGCACGCCCAGCTTCGCGGCGGTCAGGGTGAAGCGCGGTTCCGTGCCGGGCAGTTCGAGCCGGTAGGGCAATTCGATGTCGGCCTTGCCGGAAGCCACTGCCACCTGCGTGGCGCGCGCGAGGTACGCATTGAACTCCGGCAGCGACACGTCGTTGATCGCCAGCGTGCCGGTGATGGCCAGCGGCGCCATGGACACTGTGCCGTTCCAGCGCAGCTTGGCGCCGGTGGCGGTGTGGGCGGACAGCGCGTAGTCGCCCTCTTCCTTGTCCAGGGTGGTGATGTTCTTCAGCGCCAGGGTGAGGTCGTCGATGGTGTTGCGATAGCCGCCGCGACGGTCATCGAAGCTGATGCGGCCCGCCGCGATATCGATGGCGCCAATGTCGAAACGCGGCGCACTGCTTGAAGCCGGCTGCCCTGTGGCACCGGGTCCGGGCGCCGGCACAAGCCGCGCGAGGTTCAGCCCACCATCCTTGTCCACCACCACGTTCACGAACGGGGCGCCGAGGCGCACGGCGTTCAGCACCACGCCGTGCCGCACGATTGAGCTCCATTGCAGGTCGATCGATGCCGTGTCGAATCCCAGCACGGCCTGCCCGGCGGCATCGTCGACGGCCAAGCCCTTGGCGTCCAGCGTCAGCGTGAAGGGGTTGAAGCGGATGTCGCCGATGCGCGCGGTGTGCTGCGTCTGTTCATGGATGATGCGCGGCAGTTCGCGCTTGGCGATCCATGGCACGAACAGGAAGCCGGCCAGCGTCCAAAGCATGAACAGCGTCGGCACGGCCATGAGCAACGCGCGCACCATGCGCCGCGGCGCCGCCTTGCCAACCGGGTTAGCCAAGTCATTGTCTGCTTTGCCTGCCATCTTTTTTTCGCCGTCGCACGGCGCCCTGATGCAGCAAGCGTTCATTGTATCGAACAGCGAACAACACGCCAGCATGCGCGCCGGGGAAACGGCCGCCCCAATGAAAAAGGGCGGGGAGAACCCCGCCCTTTCGGACTGCTTACTGCTTACTGACTGATTACTTCTTGGCAGCCGGAGCAGCAGCGGCAGCAGGAGCAGCGGCGGCCGGAGCAGCAGCAGCCGGAGCAGCAGCAGCCGGAGCAGCAGCCTTCTCGGACTTCTTGGCGGCCTTCTCAGCCTTGGCGGCGTCGCGCTTTGCCTTGGCTTCTGCCTTGGCCTTGGCCTTGGCTTCCTTGGCGGCGTCGGCCTTGGCCTTGGCATCAGCCTTGGCGTCGGCAACCGGTGCGGCAGCAGCAGCGGGCGCAGCAGCGGCGGCAGCCGGCTTCGCGGCTTCAGCAGCCTTCGGAGCCTGCGCCATGGCGGCGGTGGAAACAGCGGCAAATGCGCCAATAACGATGAGGCTCAGGAACTTGTTCATTTGTAAAACTCCTTTGTGTGTCTTTTGATGTAGAGCAGCGAGGTGCTGCTTACCCTCAATAACGCAGCTTTGCGCACCCCGTTGACGCAAAAGCACAGTTTTTGGCCCAAATTGGAAAATTTACTTCTACTGACGGCTTCCAGACCGGGTCGCGTGACCGATTTCTCGCTCCGAGCGCCCGTCATCCGCCTCATGACGGACAATACGGGCCTGAAGGGATCCTTTCGCATCCCCGTCCAACGTAACTGGCAGGCTGAAAAAACGTGATATCGAAGGAATTGGCGGCATGCCCCATCAATCCATAACGGCGATGTTCATGCGCGGCGGCACCAGCAAGGCGCTGATGTTCTGTCGCGCCGACCTGCCGGCCCGGCAATCAGACTGGGATGCCATCTTTCTGTCCGCCATGGGCAGCCCGGACCGCCATGGGCGGCAGCTAAACGGCATGGGCGGCGGCAACAGCTCGCTGTCCAAGGTGTGCGTGATCGGCCCTTCCGCGCGCATCGATGCCGACGTGGACTATACCTTTGCGCAGGTGATGATCGACGAGGCACGCGTGGACTACAGCATCAACTGCGGCAACATGTCCTCGGCCGTGGGCCCGTTCGCCGTGCATCGCGGATTCGCCAACAGCGGCGTCGAGGAGGTCAGGAACGGCGAGATCGCCGTGCGCATCTTCAATGCCAACAGCAGCAAGGTCATCGTGTCGACATTTGCGGTGCTTGACGGCATGCCGGTGGAAGACGGTACGCTGGAGATCCCGGGCGTAGCCGGCAGCGGCGCACCAATCAGGCTGGACTTCCTGGAACCCGGCGGCGCCACCACCGGCCAGCTGCTGCCCGGCGGCGCCGTTGCACAATTCGTCGATGTGCCGGACATCGGCCGCATCGAGGTGTCGTTGGTGGATGCGGCCAACGCCTGTGTGTTCGTCACCGCGGAGAGCGTGGGCATGACCGGCATCGAAACACCGGACGCCATCCAGAATAATGCCGCGCTGATGCACAAGCTGATGACGGTGCGCGCCCACGGCTCGGTGGCCATGGGCATCGCCGCCACGGTGGCAGAAGCCATGAAAAAGAAGTCGGCGCCGTTCCTCGGCATTGTCACGCCGCCGCAGGCATTCGATGCGCTATCCGGCGAACGCGTGAACGCCGACGCGACCGACCTGAACGTGCGCGTGATCGCCAGCGGCCAGCCTCACCGCGCGCTGCCGCTGACCATTTCGCTGTGCACGGCGGTGGCGGCGCGCATCCAGGGCAGCATCGTGGCACGCAACACGCGCGCTTCGGCGGCCGCTGCGCCATCCATTCGACTGGCGATGCCGTCGGGCATCCTGACGGTGGATGCGAAGGTGGAACTGAAGAATGGGGAATGGACCGCGCAACGCGGGTCGTTTTATCGGACCACCCGAAGGTTGTTTGAGGGGGTGACGTTTTACTGAGGTGGATGCTCCTTCCCCTCATTTCTCCGACGCTGTATAGCTGTCATTCCCGCGGAAGCGGGAATCCAGTTCCTTTGATCTTGTCTCTTCGATGAAGCGTCGTGTTTCGCCT
>CANIIN010000354.1 GCA_947467405.1 Betaproteobacteria bacterium
GCCGCTCTACATTCGCGACAAGGTCGCCCTCAAGAAGGGCGAGCAGAAGGGCGAGCAGAAGGGCGAGCAGAAGGGCGAGCAGAAGGGCGAGCAGAAGGGCGAGCAGAAGGGGGCGGCATGAACGCGGTGCAGCGTCCCCGGCTGTTCATTGAAGCCATGCGCGAGGATGATCTGGACGGCGTGATGGAGATCGAGAACAGCGTCTATGAGTTTCCCTGGACGGCCGGCAATTTTCGCGATTCGATCCGTTCCGGCTATCACTGCCGTTTGGCGCTTCATCATGACGTCCTGCTGGGTTACTTTGTGGTGATGGTTGCGGCCGGCGAAGCGCATCTGCTCAACCTCAGCGTGGCGGCTGCCATGCAGGGCCGTGGTCACGGCTACGAGTTGCTGCAGGAAGTGGTCGAGTTGGCGCGTGCCGAACAGGCGGGTTCGCTGTTCCTCGAAGTGCGGCCGAGCAACGCGGCCGCGCGCGCGCTGTATGCGCGCAACGGGTTTCGCCAGATCGGCAGGCGCCGCCAATATTATCAAGCGGCCGTCGGACGAGAGGACGCGCTGGTGCTGTCCATCGATCTGCCGCCGATGCAGGGTTATCGGCCGTAAGGATTCACTGAACAAGGGGGCAAGCCCCCTTAGATCCTCCACTTCAGAGAGAAGCTTGTCGAGTTGCTCTCTTTTTCATAACTTGATCAGCGCAACATTATTCAGGGTTAGACTTGGCCATGTCCAACACTCGGCGCGACTCTCTCATTGCGGAAATGGGCCTGGGACCGGTCTGGAAGCTGCGCGACCGGGCCGCGGAAGCGTTGGCATCCGCTTCGGTAGAGCATGCCGCGACTGGCGCCGCGACTGGCGCCTCGACCCAGCGCGCGCTCAACCCCGCGCAACCGGTGCGTCGCGCGCCGCCGTCCATGCCGGCGCCGATGCAGCCCACGGTGCATGTGGACGACGGGCGCGAAGGAACAATCCTCGGCCTCGAGTGGCCGGCGCTGCAGGAATCCGTCGCCGCCTGCACCGCCTGCGCACTGTGCAGGACACGGCGCCATACCGTGTTCGGTGTCGGCGATCCGGCTGCGCAGTGGATGATCATTGGCGAAGCGCCGGGCGCTGACGAGGATGCGAGCGGCGAACCCTTCGTGGGGCAGGCCGGGCGTCTGCTGGACAACATGCTGGCGTCGCTGGACATGACTCGCGACAAGAATGTCTTCATCACCAACGTGCTGAAATGCCGGCCGCCCGGCGATCGCAATCCCGAATCGATCGAGGTGGCGCGATGCAGTCCGTACCTGGTGCGTCAGGTCGAACTCGTTCAGCCCAAGCTCATCCTGGCCATGGGCCGCTTTGCGGTACAGGCGCTGCTCAACACCGATGCCAGCATCGCCAGCCTGCGTGGCAAACTGCACCGTTATCGCGATGTGCCGGTGATCGTCACCTACCATCCGGCCTACCTGCTGCGCAACCTGACCGACAAGCTGAAGGCCTGGGAGGATCTGGTCTTCGCGCGTCAAACGATGCAGGAACTGACGGGCGAGGGCGTCGCGAGCGGCGCCTGAATCTGCCGGGAGCGTCCGGCGGGCGGACGCCCTCTCGTGATGGGGGAAGAGATTGGTGGGCTTAGGCAAAAGCGGCGAACGGAGGGAGTTAGCCCTACCGATCTACCCACCCCTCGTGACTAAGCAAACTGTCCTCTCGCAAGCGTATTGCGTCCACGGGCTGGTTTGTTAAGGGCATGGGGAGACAGCTATGCCATGCTCGTCACGAGCCATCTGTTAACGCCCTGACCCATTAGGGGGGAAGGTCTTGGGCTTGGCGCCATGGCACGGGCAATACCCGTGCGAAATTTTTATTTTTTAGTGACCTTTGCTTCTACTCCATCCCGCCCTTGATCTTCGCAGCTTCATCAGTCTGCAAATCAGCCCGTGTAGTCTCGAGTCGCCAATCGGGCCATGCACGCCTCCATGCGCCTCGAATCCCTTGGTGGTCGGCTGCGCATCTCGATTATCCTCTCGAAACCGGCCTGCAGCGCGTTACGTGAGAACATGCGGCCCTCAGGCGTCAGCGCATCGAGTGCATCAATTTCCGCGAACGTGGTATATCAACTGAGTGAATCCATTTTTCGGACCGAAAGAGAATGTCCACACCTAGACTTCCCCGACTTGAGCAGGCCGAACCGTCATTGCCGGCCGGCCCGGGTGTCAGATCCAGGACGGGGCCGGTTCGTCTCCTTGTCGTCGATGACGACGAACTACAGTGCTAACTCGCCTGCGCATGGCTGGAATCGATGAGCCATGCCGCGAATCAGGCCAACTCACCGGCGGAGGCGCTGAAACTACTGACAGCTGCGTCTTTCGACGTGCTGTTTACCGATGTGGCCATGCCTGGCGGAATGGATGGCATCGACCTAGCAAACCGAGCCCGCGCGCCGTTTCTGGGCCTGCGTTGCCTGCTGGCATCCAGCTTTGTTGCGCCCTGCCGGTCGATACTGACTTGCCCGGTGCGGTGCTGCAAAAGCCTTATGCCAGGGCCAAACTCCAAGCGGCGATTGCTTCGACATTGTGATGACACAAGAATCATCCTCGCCGTGTGAACACAAGCACTGCATGTCCATGCCAATCGCGATAGGTCTGCAGAGCAGGGTCCACCTGCACAAACCCAGCACTGTTCCAGAATGGAGGAATTCGCAATGACGACAAGAACCGGCGTTCGACTGGTCACTCTGGCCGCATTCTCGCTCATGGCGATTCTGGCCGGATCGGTCTTGGCCCAGGGCGCCTTTCCGAGCAAGCCGATCAAATTGATCATCCCGTTCCCGGGGGGCGATCCGGCCGACATGCGCTTTCGCGTCATTGCGGAGCAGGTTCGCGATATCGTGGGGCAGCCTATCGTCGTCGAACCCAAGCCGGGCGCCGGGGCCATCATTGCGACCGAGTACGTCATGGCCCAGCCGCCCGACGGCTACACGCTAATGGCATCCACCGCGTCGCAGAGTATCACCTCGGCCAAGGCCAATCCGCCTTTCGATTTTCGCAAGATGACGCACATCATTCTCGCCGTGGGCGGCCCCCTGTTCATTTCCGTCAACACGCAGAATATGAAAGCGACGACCCTTAAGGAATTCATAGATTACGCCCGGGCCAATCCCGGCAAGGTGAATTTCGGCTCCTACGGTTCCGGATCCATGGGACACCTCGCTGTCGAACTGTTCAATAGCGTGGCCAAGGTCGATACGACGCACATTCCCTACAAGGGTTCGGCCGCGGATGCGCTCGCCGTCGCGAATGGGACATCCAATGCGTCGATGAATGTGCTGACCTTCATCAGCCCGCAGGCCCAGGCGGGCAAGGTGCGCATCCTGGCCGCGACCTCTCTGGAACGATCGAACCAAAACCCGGAAATTCCCGGCATGCGCGAATCCGGTCTGCCCGATTTCAACGTGGTGTTCTGGCAGGGCATCGCCGGGCCGGGCGGCATGCCGCGGGATGTCGTCAACAAGCTGAATGCCGCGTTCAATGCCGCGCTGAAGAGCAAACCCGTCGTGGACTACGCCAACAAGGTCAAGATCAACCTGTACGGCAGCACGCCCGAAGCCGTGACCGAACTCGTGAACCGCGAAGTCGAAGTCTGGGCAAAGCTGATTCGGGATGCCAGGCTGACGGTTGAGTGAAAGTGACCGGACTTGCGAGTCGCGCACCGGTGTTAGGATGCGAAAAATGAATGATCAGGGCCGTATTAAAACCCGCAAGCCTTGGGTAGGCCTTTAGAGCGATGCCACGCTCATTGCACTGAGGGCGGCAGCCCCCCCCCCGCGTCCGCTTTTGCCA
>CANIIN010000355.1 GCA_947467405.1 Betaproteobacteria bacterium
GACAGTTTGCGCAGTTCCTCGTCGGCCTGGTGGCGCTCGGTCACGTCCGACCACGCGCCGACCAGTTCCACCGGACTGCCGGCTTCCTCGCGCAGTACGCGCAGGTTGTCATGCAGCCAGATGGTTTGGCCGTCCCGGCACTGGAAACGGTAGTCGCGCGAAACGGGGCGCGCGCTGGTGACGCTGGCGGCTGCCGCCACGGCGCCGTCGCGGTCGTCCGGGTGGGCGTGCTGGTACCACCAGTCTGCATCGAGCACTTCATCGGCGCGGTAGCCGATCAGCCGCTCGACGTTGCCGCTGACATCGGTCGGGATGAAACGCCCGTTCTCCAGGCGCATCTTGTAGACCACCACCGGACTGGCGTCGAGCAGTTGGCCGAGTCGTCCGGCCGCCTCGTCGGCCGCGCGCTGCGCCGCGTCGCGCGCCACCCGGTCGCGCAGGGCCCTGATGCCGAAGCTGAGCGACTGGCCGAGCCCGGTGAGCAACGCCACTTCGGCGTCGTCGAAGGCGTCCGGACGTTCCGAATAGACCAGCAGCGCGGCCTCGGCATGGTTCTCGCCGATGAGCAGCGGAATGGCCAGCGACGAGGCCAGGCCGTACTGGCGCGCCGTCTCGGCCCAGGGCGTGAATGTCGGGTCTTCCAGCATGTTGCGCACGATGGCCGGACGGCACTGGCGGATGGCCGTGCCGGCCGGTCCCTGGCCCAGTTCATCGTCGCCCCAGGTGACGTGGATTGCGTCGACGTAACCGCCGTCCAGCCCGGCGCGCGCGATGGGGCGCACCGTGCGCTGCGCGTCGCTTTCGGCCCGGCCGATCCACGCCGTGACGTAGCCGCCGGTCGAGACCATTTCCGCGCAGATGCTGTTCAGCAGTTCCGTTTCCGTGGCGGCGAACACGATGCCGCGCATGGCTTCGCTGATGGCGCGCACTTCGCGGTTGGAGCGGCGCAGCGCTTCTTCCGTGTGTTTCTGCTCGGTGATGTCGGTCGCGATGGTCGACAGCAGGAGTCGGCCGCGGAGGGTCACCGGCCGGCCGCGGATCTGCATGGTCCGCACGCCGCCGTCGCGATGCCGGATGTGGGCTTCGATGACCGCGCCGCCGGGTTGCAGCATGCGCGCGTGGTTGGCGCGCATCAGTTCCTCGGGGTCGGTGGCGAGGTCGGCGAGGCGCAGCCCGGCGAATTCCTCGCGCGTGTAGCCGAGGGTGGCATGGGCGGCTTCGTTGAACTCGATGAATGTGCCCGATTCGGGATCGACCAGGGCAATGGTGTCCTGCGCCTGATTGACGATGGTGGAGAAGATCTCCTCGCGTTCCTGCAGGAGCTCTTGAGCCGTACGGCGGTCGAGGGTCTTGCCGTGAACGCGGCTCGCCGCGGACGCGGGCACGTCAGCCATGGGCTGCCTGCCCGACCTGCAAGGCGTCCATCCTGGTCTGGAGATCTTCCGCGCTGTCGCTGTGGCGTTGCGCGATGGCGATGAAGTGCTCGCGCTGCGCGACGAACGCATCCACCACGTCCGGGTCGAAGTGCGTGCCGCGCCCCTCGATGATGAGGGCGGTGGCCTTGTCGGCGGGCATGGGTTCCTTGTACACGCGGCGCGAGATCAGGGCGTCGAACACGTCGGCCAGCGCCATGAGGCGGGCGCTCAACGGGATGGCGTCGCCCTTCAGGCCATCCGGGTAGCCGCTGCCGTCCCATTTTTCGTGATGGGAGTGGGCGATCTCCTTGGCGACGGAGAGGAAGGCGATGGGCCGTTCGGCGCCCAGTTCGGCCTTGTCGATGGCGTCGCTGCCCATGCTGGCGTGGGTTTTCATCACGGCGAATTCCTCAGGCGTGAGCCTGTCGGGCTTCAACAGGATGTGGTCCGGAATGCCGACCTTGCCGATGTCGTGCAGCGGCGCGGACTTGGTCAAGGTGTCGATGTAGGCGGGCGTCAGCACCGCCGCAAAGCGCGGATTGCCGCGCAGGTATTCGGCCAGCGTGCGCACGTAGCCCTGCGTGCGCAGAATGTGGTTGCCGGTCTCCGGGTCGCGCACCTCCGCCAGGTGGGCGAGGGTACGGATGCTGACGTCCTGGATGTGCAGGTTCTCGGCCATGCGGCGCGCGATCTCGGCTTCGAGAAAGGTGTTCTGGTCGCGCAGCCAGTCGCGCGCCTGCTTGAGTTCCAGTTGCGTACGCACCCGGGCCAGCACGATGGCCGGCTGGATGGGCTTGGTGATGTAGTCCACCGCGCCGAGGTTCAGGCCGCGTTCCTCGTCGCCGATGGCGCCCATGGCGGTGACGAAGATCACCGGCGTATCGCGCGTGGCCGGGTTGGCGCGCAGGCGTTCCAGCACGGCGTAGCCGTCCATGTCCGGCATCATGATGTCCAGCAGCACGATGTCGGGGAATGGAACGGAAGCCGCCACCTGCAGCGCGCGTTCGCCGCTGGTCGCGGCGCGCACGAGGTAGTGCGGCTGCAGCACCTCGCTCAGCACCAGCAGGTTCTCCGGCGCGTCGTCGACAATGAGCACGGTCTTGTCCATGCCCGGATGCAGCGGATCGCGCTGCGCATGGCCTGCCGGCGAGAATGAAGCGGGGGGTGTCTGCGAGGGGGTCATGGTGATCTGGTCGGATACTGCGTGGGGAATGGCCGGCGGCCCTGCAACGCTCGATTGTCGCAGGCTTGAATGATCGCCGGAATCGACTGCCGGATCGGCTGCGTTGAAATATGCCGCTTTCTGATCGTAGGCCGGGCCACGCGCGTGAATCTTGCGTCATATCAAGCTATTTCCACTGATTTCGCTTGTTTCATCGCTGGCTGCCCGGCGTGGTACAAGTATCGGGTGGTTGGGCCGCATGCCAGCGGAAATCGTCGTTCATGAAGGACATTCACTTGCCAGTTCAGCACACCCGCTCGGCGGGACTCGATCCGCACGTTTCCACACGGTTGGCGGTGGCCCGGCCCGGCCCGGCGGGACGACGCGCTGGCGCACATCGGTCTGTGACGTGCAGCGCAATGCTTGCCGTTGCCTGCATCGGCGCTGCGCTGCTCGGGTTGTCTGGGTCGGCGGCGGCGGCCGGTTGCCTGGAAGGGGCGAAGGACCGCAATGCGCTTATCCAGTGCACCAAATCAGAACTGGTGCCGCTGGAGAAGCGTGTCGCGGCCGCGCAGAACGTGCTGCTGGACCGTCATGCCGGCGATACCGCCACGCTGGGTCGACTGCGTGAAGCCAAGCGCACCTGGGACAGCGCGCGCACGGCGCAGTGCGCGCTGGAGAGTCGCCTGAAGTCGGCTGCCTCGCCCGATGAGTCGGCGGCGCTGGAGGCCGAGCGCGCCATGATGGTCTGCATCCGTCGGGAATTCGTGCGCCAGGTCGAAGACCTCGATGCGCTGGTGTCCGCGGCCGGGAAGAAAACGCCCTGAGCGGTGTCGCTGTCCGCTGAACTGGCCGGCTGAATTCGCCGACCGAATTCACCAGCCTGATGCTAGCCCGTTCCCAGCACCTGCGAAGCCAGCCAGTCGCCGGCGTCGGTCCACGCGGCGGCCGGCATGGAACGGCGGAAGAACCCGAAATGCCCGACCGCCTGCACGCCGTAATCGGCGGGCGTCATGCGGTCATTGATGCGTTTGGCATTGGGGTAGAAGAATTCCAGATCGATGTCCGAGCCGGGTGGCACCACTTCATCGTCGGACAGCGTCACGTGGCGGATGACGGCGCGCAAATCGTCGTTGTGCGGACGGATCGGCTCGCCATCGACGGTGATGAAGAAATGCGGCGTGCGCAGGTACAGCGACATTTCGTAGCCCAGCGCGAACGGAATGCTC
>CANIIN010000356.1 GCA_947467405.1 Betaproteobacteria bacterium
AGCAAGAGTGGTAGTGGTCCGCCATGGCGAGACCCAATGGAATGCGGAAATGCGTTTCCAGGGATTCAGCGACAGTCCGCTGACCGCGATCGGCCTGGCGCAGGCCGAAGCATTGGCGGCGCGCCTGGCGACCGAGAAATTTGACGCCATCTATTCCTCCGATCTGGGACGCGTGCGCCAGACCATCGCGCCGCTGATCGCGCGCACCGGGCAGGACGTGCAGTTCAGCGCCGACCTGCGCGAGCGCTGCTACGGCATGCTCGAAGGCAAGACGCTGCCGGAACTCGAGGCCGAGTTCCCCGGCGAACTGGCCAACTACCGCGGCCGCGATCCGCGCTCGGTGCCGCCGGGCGGCGAGAGCATGGAGCAGTTCCACAACCGCATCGTCGTCACGCTGGAACGCATCGCCGGCGAAAACCTCGGCCGCAAGATTGCCGTGGTCGCGCATGGTGGGGTGCTCTCCGCGCTGTACCGGCACGCCAACGGCATGCCACTCAATGCGGCGCGCAGCTACACGCTGAACAACGCCAGCATCAACCGCTTCCGGTTCGCGAAGAAGCGCTGGGTGGTGGATCTGTGGGGCGATGTGTCGCACCTCAGCGGCGACGTGCTGAGCGACCTCTGATCACGACGCTGCCCACGCCATCGCCCACGACGTCGTGGGCGATCGAGTGTCGCAGCACGCGGATCGCAAACCAGACGGGATTGTCATGACCACTGAACAGAACCAGCCGGGCATCCTCACCGGCAAGCGCGTCATCGAATTGGGGCGTGTGCTGGCCGCGCCGTATGCGGCGCAATTCCTCGGCGACCTGGGCGCCGACGTCATCAAGTTCGAACGCCCCGGCAAGGGCGACGATTCGCGCCATTACGCCCCGGTCTACATGCCGGCCATCCCCGGTGCGGCCGGCTTGGCGGGGCAGCGCGGCGATGCGGCACATTTCATCTCGGTGAACCGCAACAAGAAGTCGGTGACGCTCGATCTCGGCCATCCGAAGGGGCAGGACATCGTTCGCCGCCTGGCCGCCACGGCCGACGTGCTGATCGAGAACTACAAGACCGGCGCCATGGCCAAATTCGGTCTCGGTTACGACGACCTGCACCAGATCAATCCGCGCCTGGTGTATTGCTCGGTGACCGGTTACGGGCAGGATGGCCCGTACGCCAAGCGTCCCGGTTTCGATCCGGTGTTCCAGGCCATGTGCGGCTTGATGGGCATCACCGGCATCGCCGACGGCAAGCCGGGCGCCGGGCCGCAGCGCGCCGGCATCAATCTCACCGACATCGTCACGGGGCAGAATGCGGCCATGGCCATCATTGCCGCGCTGTACGACCGCGACCTGCGCTCCGGCAAGGGCCAGCGCCTGGATATCTCGCTGCTCGATTCGTCCGTGGCCATGATGAGCCACGCCGCGCAGCAGTACCTGGTGTCGGGCGTGTCCCCGAAGCGCCATCCCACCATGGGCATCAAGAGCGGCATGAGCGGCATGGTTCATTGCCAGGACGGCCCGGTCAATGTGGTGGCCGGGCGCGACGACGCCTTTGCCGCCACCTGCCGTGTCATGGGGCGCGAGGATCTGATCGGCGATGAACGCTTCAAGACCCAGGCCGGGCGCGGCGATTACAACCAGATGCTGCTCGACCTGTTCAGCGAACACGCGCGCGAGCGCAAGGCGCTCGACTTGTGCAACGAGTTGAACAAGGCCGGCGTGCCGGCCGGCGTGGTGAACACCCTGCAGCAGACCTTCGACGACCCGCAGTCGCGCCATCGCGGCCTGGCGGTGCCGCTGCCGCATCCGGCCAAGGCCGACCTCAACGTGATCGCCAATCCCTTGCGTTTCTCGGACACGCCGGCCACCTACCGCCTGCCGCCGCCGATGCTGGGCCAGCACACCGAGGAGGTGCTGCGCGACCTGCTGGGCATGGACGCCGCGACCATCGCAGCACTGCGCCAGGAAAAAGTCATCTAGTGCGTAACTGATCAGAGGTATGTCCATGAAGAGAATATCGTTGTGGCTGATGACATGGCTTGCCCTGCCGTGGACTGCGCTGGCGCAGGAATACCCGACACGGCCGATTCGAATGGTGGTGCCGTTTCTCGCTGGCGGGCCGACGGATTACACGTCACGCACCGTGGCCGGTGGCCTGGAGAAGCGCCTTGGCCAGCCCGTGCTCGTGGACAACAAGCCCGGCGGAAATACCATGATTGGCATCGAGATCGTGGCGCACGCGCCGGCTGACGGTTACACGCTGGCGTATGTGTCGCCGTCGTTCAGCACCGGCCCCGCGTTGTACAAGACCAATTACGATCCGCTCAAGGATTTTCAGCCCATCACTCAGATCAGCACCACGACGCATGTGCTGCTGGTGAACAATGACGTGCCGGCGAAAAGCGTGGCCGAGTTGATCCAGTGGCTGAAGGTGAATGGCGCGCGGGCCAACTACGCGTCGGTGGGCACGGGCTCGACCACGCACATGGAAGCCGAGGCCTTCAAGCAGATGGCCGGCGTGGAGATGAGTCATATTCCCTACAAGGGCAGCGCGCAGGCCATCGTCGACCTGATCGCGGGCCGTGTGCAGGTATCGTTCGACTCCACCGGGTCGGCGCTGCCGTTTATCAAGGACAGCCGCGTGCGTGCGCTGGCGGTGGCCGGGCCGACGCGCAACCATCTGCTGCCGGCATTGCCGACCGTCGCCGAGGCCGGGCTGCCGGGTTATGAGTTCCAGGTCTGGATCGGGATGTTCGCCCCGGCCGGCACGCCGGCGCCGATTGTCGAGCGACTGTCCCGCGACATCCGCGCCACGCTGCGCGAAGCGGTGATCCGTCAGAAGCTGATCGACGCCAACAGTGATCCGGTCGGCAGTTCGGTGGCTGAATTTACCGCCTTTATCAGGAAGGACGTGGAACAGGCGGCTGCACTGCTCAAGAAAGCCAACATCAAGGGCGAGTAACTGCGCTCGCTTCAGAGACCTTAACGTGATCGCCAAATCCAACGTCACCTACGCCGATGTCGCAGCCGCCGCCGAGCGCATCGCGGCGCACGTGCACCGCACGCCGGTGCTGACCTCGCGCAGCGTCGACCAGCGCGTCGGCGCCACGGTGTTCTTCAAGTGCGAGAACCTGCAACGGGCCGGCGCCTTCAAGTCACGTGGCGCATTCAATACGCTGCTGCAGCTGTCGGCGGCGGAAAGGAAACGCGGCGTGCTGGCGTATTCGTCCGGCAATCATGCCCAGGCCGTGGCGCTGGCGGCGCGCGAGCTCGGTATTCACGCCGTGATCGTCATGCCCGAGGATGCGCCGGCGGTGAAGCTGGTGGCGACGCGCGGCTACGGCGCGGAAGTCATCACCTACGATCGCCACAAGGTCGATCGCGAAGCCTTTTCCTACTCCATCGCCGCCGATCGCAATCTGGCCGTGGTGCCGCCGTTCGATCATCCGCAGATCGTGGCGGGGCAGGGCACCGCCGCCAAGGAATTGATCGACGAGGTGGGCCCGCTGGACTGGCTGTACGTGCCCTGCGGCGGCGGCGGATTGATTTCCGGCAGCGCATTGGCGGCCAAGGCGCTGTCGCCGAGCTGCAAGGTGGTCGGCGTCGAACCGGAAGCCGGCGACGATGCCACGCGTTCGTTCAAGACCGGCACGCTGCAGAGCTGCAGGAATCCGGACACCATTGCCGACGGCGCGCGCACGCATCAACTGGGCAAGGTGACCTTCCCGCTGCTGCTGGCGAATGTGCACGACATGGTCACGGTGAACGACCAGGACCTGGCGCAATCCATGTTCTACCTGATGGAGCGCATGAAG
>CANIIN010000357.1 GCA_947467405.1 Betaproteobacteria bacterium
CCTCACCAGAGTCTGGAAGCAGTCGGTTCTGGTCGACAACCGCCCCGGCGCATCCGGAAGCCTTGGCTCTGCCCAGGTCGCCAAATCGGCACCCGACGGATACACGCTTGTATTGGGTACCACGGCATCGCACGGCAGCTACGACGCACTGAATCCGAAGGATCCCGCCTACCAGACGCTGAGGGATTTCGCGCCGATCGTGCTGATCGGCACCACGCCGCAAGTCCTGATCGTGAGCCCCAAGCTCGGCACGAAGACCGTTGCGGAGTTCGTCAGTTACGCCAAGCGCAATCCGGGCAAGCTCAATTACGCCTCCACGTCGATCGGCGGCAGCCCCCATCTGGCGTTCGAGTTGCTGAAACTGGTGGCTGGGATCGACGTCACGCACATCCCGTTCAACGGCAATGCGCCGGCCATCCAGGCCATGGTTGCCGGCACGGTGGACGCCTTCGTGAGCACCACGCCGCCGATCATGGGTTATGTGCGTGAAGGCCGGGCCAATGCATTGGCTGCCACCAGCGCGCAGCGCATTCCCGAACTGCCGGACATCCCGACCCTCAAGGAGCAGGGCTTCGACGCCGTGTCGGTGCCGTGGTACGCCCTGTTCGCGCCGACCAAGACTCCCGATGCCATTCTCGATCGCGTACACGATGATGTGAATGCCTACCTCACCAGCGCCGACGGCAAGCGGGAACTTCTGAAACTCGGCTTCGATATCGGCCCCATCAGTCGCGTCGCGTTCAATCAGATGCTCAGACAGGAACTGAACACCATCGGCCGGGTCGTGCGCGAAGCGAACATCACCGCGCAGTGATTCCCTGAAGAGGTCGCGGGCAGGTTTTCACGTTCACCCCGCACGCGATCACACGATCTCAACTCACGCTTCGTCGAAGCGCACAGCAAAACTCACGGAGCTGACTTGGAGCCGGTACTTCACGATCTGTCCATGCCGATGCAGGATCGGACGGTCGGCAAACTCGTCGCCCGCTGGGGCCGGGAATGTCCGAACCGGCCGTTCATCCGGTTCGAAGAGCGCACGATCACCTGGTCCGATGCGGATCGCATCACCAACCGCATGGCCAACGGCCTGTCCGCCATCGGCGTCACGCATGGCACCCACGTGGCGACTCTGCTGGACAATCACCCCGAGACGCTGCTGCTGTACCTGGCGCTGGCGAAGATCGGCGCCATTTCCATTCCGCTGAACACGGCGGCAAAGGGCGAACTGCTGTCGTATTACCTTTCGCACTCCGATGCCACCATACTGGTCATGGACCGGCAGTTCGTCGAGGGCTACCTCGCGGTGCAGGCAGGATCGCCCAACGTCCAGCGCGTCATTGTTTTCGACGAGGACACGATTGCCAATCCCTCGCTGCCGGTCGGCATCACGGCGACCACCCATGCGTTCGGCGAAGTCATGTCAGGTGCCGATCATGCGCCCGACGCGCAGGTCGAATTCCACCACACGTTCGGGTTGTTCTATACCTCCGGCACCACCGGCCCGTCCAAGGCCATCGTCTCGCCGCACGCAGCCGCCATCACCGCAGGCATCGTGCGTTCGCGCTACCTGGGCTACTGGCAGGAAGACGTTCTCTACACTTGCCTGCCGCTCTTTCACACCAACGCGCTCTACAGCACCTGCATGTCCGTGCTGGTCACCGGCGCCTCGGTCGCGCTATCGCGGCGCTTTTCCGCGCATGCGTTCTGGGACGATGTGAAACGCAGCGGCGCCAACAAGTTCAATCTGCTTGGCGCCATGGCGAATATTCTGTGGAATCAAGCCGAGGGACCGCAGGATCGCGCCCACAGCGTTGTCCAATGCACCATGGTGCCGGTACCGGAATTCGCCGCCGAATTCGAGCGGCGCTTCAATCTGAAAATCGTATCCGTCTATTCCCTCACCGATTTTTCCCTCGGCACTGTGCTGGGGCCGCGGCACCCGCCGGCCAAGCTGCGCTCGGCCGGCCATGCCAGCACCGGCGTGCTGGTCGCCATACACGACGACAACGACCTGCCACTGCCCGCCGGCCAGCCCGGCGAGATCTGTCTGCGCAACGATGAATCCTGGATCTGCGGCCAGGGCTATTACAAAATGGCCGACGCAACGCTGACTTCGATCCGCAACCTCTGGTTTCACACCGGCGACCGTGGTTACCTGGATGAAGACGGCTACTTGTTCTTCGTCGACCGCCAGAAGGACGCGATCCGGCGTCGCGGCGAAAATGTGTCATCGTGGGAAGTCGAGCAGATCATCCTGCGCCACCCCGCCGTGGCGGAAGTGGCGGCCTTTGCCGTGCGCTCCGACATGACCGAAGACGAGGTCATGGTCAGCGTGGTCGCCAAGCCCGGCATGACGGTGGATCCCGGTCAACTGGTTCTGTTCTGCCGCGACAACATGGCCTACTTCATGGTCCCGCGCTTTGTCGAACTGGTGCAGAGCCTGCCCAAGACCGGCACGCAGAAGGTCGAAAAATACAAGCTGCGCACCTCTGCCGAAGAACGACTGGCCGATATCTGGGATCGCGAGAAGGTTGGCATCCGGATTACCCGATAGGACACGCACAGGTGTATCGCAAGACAGCCATCGTCGGCATCGGCAGCACGGAATTTTCCAAGAATTCCGGCCGCTCGGAATGGGAGCTCGCTTTGGAAGCGATCCTCGCCGCGCTGGCGGACGCGGGGGTGGAACCCGCAGAGGTCGATGGCATCGTGCGCTTCGCCTACGACAATGTCACGCACCCGATGCTGGTGCGTGCACTGGGCATCCGCGACCTGCGCTGGTACGGTGACATTCCGCTTGGCGGCACGGCGCAGTGCGGCGTCATCGCGCAGGCCAGCGCGGCCATCGTGGCCGGCCTTGCAAAGACGGTGATCGTGTTTCGCTCGCTCAACGAGCGATCCGGCGTGCGCTACGGTCGGGCCGAACGCAACATTGCGGCGACCGGGGATCAGGTCGAGGCCAGCGGCGACCGCACGCCCTCGGGACAGTTCTCCGGACCGTACGGACTGCACGCTCCCGGGCAGGTGCAGGCCATGTGGTGTCAGCGGTACATGCACGAGGCTGGCGCCACCGCAGAGCAGATGACCGATGCACTCGCGACGGTCGCCATCCAGCAGCGGCAGTACGCGCGCACCAATCCAATGGCCATGATGCGCGACAAGCCCCTGGATGCCGAGATCTACCGGGCCGGACGCATGATTTCGGCGCCGCTACGGCTGTACGACTACTGCCTGGAATCCGATGGCGCCATTGCGCTGGTGATCACCGGCGCAGAACACGCACGCAGCCTGCGCAGCGATCCGACCTATATCCTGGCGGCCCAGCAGAGCCTCTATCCGCACTCGGAGTCCATGACCGTCTACGCCGACAGCATCACCCGCTTTCCTGCGGCCGGGAACATCGACAAGCTTTACCGTGATGCCCGCATCACGGCCGGGGACATCTCTTGCGCCCAACTCTACGATGCAACGTCCTTCGCAGTCGTGGTCGGGTTGGAGACCTATGGCTTCGCGCCCCACGGGCAGGCCTGGCGGCATCTGCTTGAACAGGGCATCGGCCCGAACAGCGCCACGCCGGTCAACACACATGGCGGCCATCTTTCCGAAGGCTATATTCACGGCATGAACCACCTGACCGAAGCCGTGCGACAACTGCGCGGCACGGCCGCCAATCCCGTTCAAGGCGCACAGATCGCGCTGGTCGGTTGTTCCATGGACAGTTCCGCAATCCTGGGGAATGGCTGATGTTGATCGTCCCCGGTAGCGATGCGCTGACCGAACCCTACTGGGAAGGCGCGC
>CANIIN010000358.1 GCA_947467405.1 Betaproteobacteria bacterium
GCCGATCTTTTCGCAGAACGCCACCTTCTCGGCGTTGCCGACCGTCGTATAGACCGTGGCGCCGAATGCCTTGGCGAGTTGAATCGCAGTGAGACCAATGCCACTCGATCCGCCATGCACGAGAAAGGACTCTCCGGCCTGCAAGCGACCGCGATCGAACACATTGCTCCACACCGTGAAAAAGTTCTCCGGCAGCGAAGCCGCTTCCAGCAGCGACAGGCCCTTCGGCACCGGCAGACAATGACCGGCCGGCGCCACGCAGAATTCCGCATAGCCGCCACCCGCCGTGAGAGCACAGACGGCGTCGCCGACCTTCCACTGCGTGACGTCCGGCGCGACGGCGCACACATGGCCTGCGACTTCGAGACCGATGAATGGCGACGCCCCCGGCGGCGGCGGATAGCTTCCGGAGCGCTGCAGCACATCCGGCCGGTTCACGCCGGCGTAGTGCACGTCGATCAGGACCTCACCCGGTTGCGGTGTGGGGACGGGCCCTTCGGCCAGCTTCATGCAGTCGGCAGGGCCGCCCTTACCGTGATCAATGTAGCGCATGGTCAATTCCCGTCTTCAAAACGATTCGATATTTCACAGGCCCAGTATCGCCTTGGCGATGATGTTGTGCTGGATCTCGTTCGATCCGCCATAGATCGAATCGGCGCGGTGGTAGAAATAGTTGTGAGCCGCCGTCACCGCCCAGTCCGGCCCGATCGGCGGCTCGTCGCCCATCAGGAACCCGGTTTCCGAGCGCGCCACGTCACGCCCGCTCACCTCCACCAATACTTCGGTCGCGGCCTGCTGCAGTTCCGAGCCCTTGATCTTGAGGATGGAGGCCTTCGGGTCCTGCGCATTGCCTGCGCTGCGCTTCACCTCGTCGATCACCCGCATGTTGGTGATCTCCAGCGCCTTCAGTTCCACCTCGATGGCAGCCAGGCGTTCGCGAAAGCGCGAGTTCTCCGCCAGCGGCTTGCCGTCCACCGTGACATTCGCGGCACGCTCCCGGGCACGATTCAGGCGGCTTTTGGACAGTCCGACGCGGGCGATGCCGATGCGCTCGTTGCCAAGCAGGTACTTCGCGTAGTCCCAGCCCTTGTTCTCCTCGCCGACACGGTTCTTCACCGGCACGCGCACGTTGTCGAAGAACACCTCATTGGTATGCGGCACACCGTCCAGCGTCACCACCGGACGCACCGAAATGCCCGGCGTATCCATCTTGATCAGCAGATAGGTGATGCCCTTCTGCTTCTTGACATCGGGATCGGTGCGCACCAGGCAGAACATGTAGTCAGCCTCATGCGCGGTACCCGTCCAGAGCTTCTGGCCGTTCACCACGTAGTCGTTACCGTCGCGGACGGCCCGAGTCTTCAGTGACGCCAGGTCCGATCCTGCGCCCGGCTCGGAGAATCCCTGGCAGAACCAGATGTCGAGATTGGCGATACCGGGCAGAAAGCATTTCTTCTGTTCCTCGGTGCCGAAGGCAATCAGCACCGGACCGATCATGTTGACGTTGTAGGTCAGCGGTTCAGGCGCCGGCGCCAGATGCATCGCTTCCTTGAAGATGTGCAACTTCACCGCATCCCAGCCGGTGCCGCCCCATTCCGGCGCCCAACCCGGCACCGCCCAGCCCTTCCTGTTGAGGATCTTCTGCCAGCGATTGATCTCTTCCTTGACTGGCACCTGGCCGTTGATCATCTTGCGCCGGATGTCCTCCGGCAGTTCCGTGCGGAAGAACTCGCGGACCTCCTCGCGAAAGGCCAGCTCCTCATCGGTGTAGCGCAAATCCATTGCCATGCTCCAGCACCGCCATCGCGGCCAATTCCGAACAATGAAAAACGGAGAGCCACGTCAGCTGCGGCTCTCCGTTATTTTAGTGTCACTTTACTGCAACAGAGCGGGATGCGACCCGCATCGACCGATCAACCTGCAGCGGAAACCAGACCGCCCGCGCGCGCCAGCGCCGCCAGATGATGGTCGGTATCGCCGAACTGCGTCTCCATGACCGTGGTGCGCATGAAGTAGTGGCCGACCTTGTACTCCATGGTCACGCCAATACCGCCGTGCAGCTGAATGGCCTGCTGGCCAACGTACTTGGCGGATTTGCCGATCTGCACCTTGGTGGCGGCCATGGCCTTGGCGCGCTCTTCCGCGTTCGGGTCTTCCGCCATCATCGTGCCGTACATGGCCATGCTGCGGCCCTGCTCCAGCGCCACCAGCATGTCCACGGCGCGGTGCTGCAGCGCCTGGAACGAACCGATCGCCACGCCGAACTGCTGGCGCGTCTTGAGGTATTCAACCGTGATGTCCTGCATGGCCGACATGGCGCCCACGGCTTCGGATGCGAGAGCCGCAATGGCCGAGTGCGATACGCACTCGATCAGCGGCCAGGCCTTGCCGGCTTCGCCGATCACGTCGCCCGCAGCCACTTTCACACCCTTCAGCGTGATGTCCGCCCCGCGCACGCCGTCCTGCGTCGGATAGCTGCGGCGTGATACGCCTGCTGCCTTGGCGTCGACGATGAACAGACCGAGGCCGTCCTTGTCGCGCTGTCCGCCCGACACACGAGCCACCACCACCAGTTTGTCCGCGCAGTCACCATGAATGACCACTGTCTTCTCGCCATCAATGACCCAGCCGGCGCCGTCCTTCTTCGCAGTCGCGAGAACATCCGCCAGGTCATAGCGGGACTGGCGTTCGGCGTAGGCATAGGCCATCAGCAGGCTGCCATCGGCGATCTTCGGCAGGATGGCCTTCTTCTGCTCTTCGCTGCCGCCCATGCGGATCGCGCCGCCTGCCAGCACCACGGTCGCGAAATACGGCTCCAGCACCAGGCCGCGCCCGAAGGCTTCCATGACGATCATGGTCTCGACCGCGCCGCCGCCGAATCCGCCATACTTCTCCTCGAAGGGCACCGACAGCAGCCCCATGTCGGCGTACTGCTTCCACAGGCCACGGTTCCAGCCCTCGGCTTCCTTGCCGTAAGCCTTGCGCTGTTCGAAGCTGTAGCGTTCTGCCACCAGACGGTCGACGCTTTCCTTGAGCATGCGCTGCTCTTCACTCAGATCAAAATCCATGTTCCCCGCTCTCCTTGATGGCTACAGGCCCAATATGGCCTTGGAAATTGTATTCAACGATGTGAAGGGAGCCTGTTACGAAAATGCGCCCCTCACACTCCCCGATATCAGGGGCCCTTCAACCCTTGCACTCGATCACAGGCCCAATATGGCCTTGGAGATGATGTTGTGCTGAATCTCGTTCGAGCCGCCGTAAATCGAGTCGGCCCGATGGAAAAAATAGTTATGCGCCGCCGTGGCAGCCCACTCAGGACCGACCGCCTCAGCTTCAGACGTAAGATAACCTGTTTCACGCCGGATTGCATTCGGGCCGGCCACTTCCAGCAGGAACTCTGTCGCGATCTGCTGCAGTTCCGACCCCTTTATTTTCAGGATGGAAGCCTTCGGGTCCTGTTCGTTCTTGTTGGCCTTCTTGACGTCGTCGACCACGCGCATGTTGGTGATTTCCAGCGCCTTCAGCTCGACTTCGGCGGCCGCGACCTTTTCGCGGAAGCGCGTGTCTTCCGACAGCGGCTTGCCATCGACCATGACCTTCTCGGCCAGTTGCTTGGCGCGGCGGATGCGGTTCTTCGACAAGCCCACGCGGGCGATGCCCAGACGCTCGTTGCCGAGCAAGAACTTCGCCACGTTCCAGCCGGCATGCTCCTCGCCGACCCGATTCTTCACCGGCACCCTGACATTGTCGAAGAAGACCTCGTTGGTATGGTGGTTTCCGTCCA
>CANIIN010000359.1 GCA_947467405.1 Betaproteobacteria bacterium
CAGTCGCCCAAGCGCCCTGGAAATTGCCAAGGTCATGAACATCAGCTATCGCGAAGGGTTTGTCCGAAATCGGTATATCGGCAGGACCTTCATTATGCCGGGGCACACGGTGCGAAAAAAATCGGTTCGCCAGAAGCTGAACGTCATGGGGACGGAATTCAAGGGCAAGAACGTGCTCATCGTCGACGACTCCATTGTCCGTGGCACGACCAGTCGAGAGATCGTGCAAATGGCGCGAGAAGCCGGTGCGAAGAAGGTTTACTTCGCATCCGCGGCACCCGCGGTGCGGTTTCCGAACGTCTATGGCATTGACATGCCGACCCGGCAGGAGCTCATAGCGCCCGATCGCAGCGACGAGGAAATCGCCCGTGAAATTCGGGCTGACATGGTGATCTATCAGGATCTCGATGCGTTGAAGGCATCCATCACGGAAGTGAATCCTGCATTGACGGAATTCGAGACATCCTGTTTTGATGGAATTTACGTGACAGGAGACGTGACAAGAGAGTATCTCGCGAAGCTCGAGAAGAATCGCGCTGCCGGACGTCAGGACGGCGAGGAAGACTCTTCCCACAACCAACTGGATTTGAACGCTGCCTGATATCGCAGCTTCGTTGACAAGTTTGCCGACCGCCGGTAAGGTTTTACCTGCGCCGATTTGAATTTCAGCTTGCGGGCGCTGCGATTCAAGTTTCCCGGAATCTGCGAAAAAATTCGGCTAAAGCGTGTCCGCGACCCGTCTTGGCTAGAACGCTGGACGGGTTTTTCATTTTACGGTCCGTATCGCGGATGGACCTGTTAGGACTAGAGCATGACATATGACATCAAGACGCTCGCCGTGCGTTCCGGCATTCATCGCAGCCAGTTCAACGAACATTCCGAGGCGATGTATCTGACATCGAGTTTCGTGTTCGAAAACGCTGCGCAGGCGGCGGCACGGTTTTCGGGCGAGGAACCCGGCAATATCTACTCCCGCTTCACCAATCCCACGGTCACCGCCATGCAGGAGCGGCTTGCCGCCCTGGAAGGGGCTGAAGCCTGCGTTGCCACTTCATCCGGGATGTCCGCGATCCTGACCACTGCGATGGCAACACTGAAGGCCGGGGACCATGTGCTTTGCTCATCCAGCGTCTTTGGAGCAACTGTCCAGCTGTTCTCGACCATCCTTGCAAAATTCGGCTTGAATACGACATTTGTGAATGGCACTGACCCGGCTGAATGGCGCAAGCAGGTTCGTCCCGAAACGCGCCTGCTGTTTGTGGAAACGCCGTCCAATCCGCTGACCGAGGTGTTCGACATTGCCGCTCTGGCCGACATCGCGCACAAGCAAGGTGCCTTGCTGGCCGTGGATAACTGTTTCTGCAGCCCGGCGCTTCAAAAGCCGCTTCAGTTTGGCGCCGATCTGGTTATTCATTCGGCGACAAAATATCTGGACGGTCAGGGGCGCGTCATGGGTGGTGCAGTACTGGGTGCAGCGAGCCTGGTCAATGACAGCGTGCTGGGGTTCCTCCGGACTGCCGGGCCCACCTTGTCAGCTTTCAATGCCTGGGTCATTCTGAAAGGAATGGAAACACTGAATATCCGCATGGAGGCTCAATCGCGCAATGCGCTGGAACTCGCACAGTGGCTCGAAGGGCACCCCGGGGTCGATAAGGTGCACTACCCCGGCCTGGCATCGCACCCGCAGCATCAGTTGGCCCTGCGTCAACAGAAGACGGGTGGCGCGATCATCTCCTTCGAGGTAAAGGGAGGCAGGGAAGGCGCCTGGCGCGTGATTGATGGCACCAGACTGGTGTCGATCACGGCCAACCTCGGTGACACGAAAACCACCATCACCCACCCGGCATCGACCACACACGGCCGAATCGGGGCTGAGGCACGTGCACGTGCCGGCATCAAGGAGGGCTTGTTGCGGATCGCGGTGGGGCTGGAATCGGTTGATGACCTGCGCAATGATCTTTACCGGGGACTGAGCGGCAAGGTTGGCTGAAATTTCTGATGGCGTATCTGGTGATTGTCGACAGGGTAATGGTCAGCGCTCGCTCGTCGTGATGCGTTCGCTATGCCAGTTGTCGGGATCACACGCCAGGTAGCTTCCCTCATTCCGCCAGTCGGCAAGGACCCAGCGCTCAGCGCGGGTACCATCAAGATCAAGATGGTGCGTCGCAGGCCGATGAGTGTGTCCATGAATCAGCCTGGTGCAACCGTGCTGACGCATCATCCTGATGGTCTCACCCTGGTTGACGTCCATGATCTCCATGGATTTCACGCGTTTTTCTGCTTCACTGCGCACTCGTAGTGCGGCAATCTGTGCTTTTCTGTCGGCAAGGGGCTGCGCCATGAAGCGAGCCTTCCAATCGGCGCTTCGTACCATGCGCCGAAACTCCTGATAACCCGTGTCGTCAGTGCACAGGCTGTCGCCGTGCATGATCAGCGTCGGGATGCCGTGAATATCGGCCACGAGCAGATCATCAAGCAGTGTTGTGCCTGATGCTTCAGCAAAGGCTTTTCCAATCAGGAAATCACGATTGCCGTGCATGAAGAGGATCGGTACATGGGCAGAGCATGATCGCATTGCCGAAACGATCCGACTATTGAAGGGATCGTCCAGGTCATCGTCGCCCGCCCAATACTCGAACAGATCGCCAAGTATGTAGAGGGATGAGGCCGAACGTGCCTTGCCTGAAAGAAACTCCTCAAACAAGCCGGTCAGCAGCGGTGTTTCTACGGAAAGGTGCAGGTCCGACAAGAATATCGCTGTCATGGCTGATTGGCTATTCAACTCTGACGGAGGCGATGTTCGGGAACTGCGCAATACGCCGGCTAGGCGACTTCGGCCTTTTCAATGATCACGTCCTGCACGGGAACATCCCCGTGGAAGCCGCTCTTCGCTGTCTTGACCCCCTTGATGCGATCCACGACGTCCTGGCCCGCTGTCACGTGTCCAAAGACGCAATAGCCCCAGCCTTGAGGCGTGGGAGCCGTATGGTCCAGAAACTTGTTGTCGCTCGCATTGATGAAGAACTGACTGGAGGCCGAGTGCGGATCCGAGGTGCGGGCCATGGCAACCGAATAGCGTGCATTCGTCAGGCCATTGTCTGCTTCGTTCTTGATCGACTGCTGTCCAGAGTCCTTCTGCTTCATGCCAGGTTCGAATCCGCCCCCTTGGACCATGAAGCCATCAATGACGCGGTGGAAGATCGTGTTGGTGTAGTAGCCGCTGGCCACATAGGACAGGAAGTTCTTGCTCGTTTCAGGCGCCTTGACCTCGTCCAGTTCGATGCTGATGATGCCGAAGTTCGTGTGCAGATTGACCATGGTGGTTCTCCGTTACTTTTGCGGGATGATTTTGACTGAATTGATGGTTATCGCGGAGCGTGGAACGTTCTCGAACTGTCCTGCAGTGGTTGTCGCCGCCTTGGCAATGCGTTGCACGATATCCATGCCCTTGATGACGCGGCCGAACACGGCATAACCATAGCCCTGCGGGGTCGGTTCTCGGAAGTTCAGCGGATCGTTGTCTGAAACATTGATGAAAAACTGCGCCGTCGCAGAATGCGGGCTCATGGTCCGTGCCATGGCGAGTGTCCCGACGACGTTCTTCAATCCACCGCGTGCACCTTCGCCGGCTTCGTTGTCGATCGGCGCCCGGGTAGCCTTTTCCTTCAGGTTCTTGTCCATGCCGCCACCCTGGATCATGAAGCCGTCGATGACGCGGTGAAAGACGGTGCCGTTGTAGTGGCCGGTCTTCACGTATTGCAAGAAGTTGTCCACCGTCTTGGGC
>CANIIN010000360.1 GCA_947467405.1 Betaproteobacteria bacterium
CAGCCCCGATCCCGCACGGTTGCTCGCTCTGGCGGTCAGAGCATGAGTTCAACAACATCATTCGCTAAATGAGCCTTAATTTTTGCAAAAGCCAGTGGGGGAATAAGTGGCTTATTTAAAACTCTTGGCTAATTCCGCGGCACACTGCATTTGCAGGCCTATTACCAGAGATGTTGCCCATCCATAGCTGGCGCCGACCGACTGGTAGACTTCCATCTTTTCGCCGTATTGCATCATTCTATGCAGAACATCATTTGGCGACGTGGGTGGATATAGTAAGGATGGGGTCGGGGAAGTTCTCAGATAATTCAACGCCTGCGTTATGCCGCCCTGCAAATCGGCTGGCCATCGATCCAGAAGAGCGTAATTGCCTTTGGCGTTTAAGCGTGTAAGGGAGGCGGGGGCGGCTGCTGTGCACGCGGTGAACGCTTGCACCGCCGTCGCGTTCGCGATGTGAAGGGCTGTTAGCAAACTTACTTGGGTGGTGAGTAAGTTTACTTGGGTGACGAGTTGTTGCTCAGCAGCTTGAACGTAAGCTGGCGGAGCAGGAGGCAGACTCTGTGCTTGTAAAACGTGGCTGAATAAACTCAGCGCTGTACAGAATAAATAGTTTCTAACGATCATAATCACTCCTATTTTTGAATAAAACATATTTTATCCTCGCCAATTGTCTGGGCTCGCTTTAGCGACTCAGGCCGTCATTCTGCATAAGCCTGACGGACTTCAAGGGGTGACATGAGGCCCTTCATCTCAAGACGCCAATGGAGATTGGAGCACTCATGAACTCGGCAACAGCGACCTCGGCGAGGTTCTTGAAGGTAACCGATTAAGGTTATACCTCCGCTGCGGGGCCGTATATATTATTTTCACCACTTCTGTGCATTCATGCCGATTTTGTTACTTTTACTGACTTTTTCCCTGTGTCATGTGGCAGATCTGACCACTGCCCTTTAAGCTGACCGGAAGTCGCATCGCGCTACGAACCCGAATGCCAACTTGAAAATTTATATACTTCCCGGCCCAAGGCATTTCAAAAACGAAGGGGGCCTTTCCTGTATCGAGGGCTACGCCTACCCTCTGTAAAAGCTTTTCTCCTTCCACGGAACCTCTGCAGAACCCGGAGCCAAACAGTGATCCAAGCCTGATCTGTAGTTGACGGGGGCCAATTCGGATGGCGGGAGTTGGCACGGCTGCTCAATGGCCCGACGGCCTATCGCTTAAACCGTGACGTCGACAACGTCACCCTTGCCCTTAAGCTGGCTCACATCAGATTTCATTTGAGTGCGATGGGTATCTAATAAAACAACAGGCGCGACTATCGATGCGCTGGGAGCAGCCTCAGGGGCTGCTATTTTTTGCGCTATCTGCACCCGTTGGGTTCGTGACGTAGCGGTTCTACGGTTCACTGCTCCTACTCGCATATCCAATGACCCCCATAGAAGTTAAGTCCCTGATCGATACGTGCAAGGGGCCTTCTGTCATTGAGTCGGCAGCAAAGAGGAAATCTTTATCGCCCAATCGATAGGAGTCAGACCGTGCAGAGGGAACGGGGGTCGCTACGGATTGCTGGATGCCGGTAAGCGGCTGGGCATGGGCAGGATGCCCAATTAGACTGCCCTAGCGACTATTTTCAGAACAAGTAATGAGGACCGAGTGGCACTTCATTTTTTGTGGGACGGGTTGTGGGACGCACTTCATAACTAGATATAAGTTATATATAAATCAAGAACTTAAGCCACTTTCTGGCGGAGAGGGCGGGATTCGAACCCGCGACAGAGTTACCCCTGTGCCACCTTTCCAGGGTGGTGACTTAAACCGCTCATCCACCTCTCCGTGTGAGTGCGGGCGGGATTTTACCTTGGGAGAGGATTCCCTGCTCGCAAAACTGCGTCGAACAGGGCGCCTACGGCGCTCATTGCGCGACCAATACAGAGAACACCAGGCCGGGATTATTGGTCAGCCAGACGCGCTTGCGCCGCCAGCTCGATCAGGCTGGCCATGGACACATGGCCCTGCAACTCGGCCACATGCTGCAGAACCAGATGCAATTGAGCGGTCGCCACCGCATCAGCCAGTGCGTGATGGCGGACTGCGACGGTGATGCCATACTTTTCCAGCCAGTCATCCAGCGATCGCCGCTCGGCATCGTCGGGCAGCAGAGCGGGTGCCAGCCACGCCAAATCAAGCCAGGTGCGTCCCAACCGCGAACCAAAATGATCTCGTGCGGCCTGGTCCAGCATGCTGGCGTCGAAGGGCGCGTGAAATGCAAGCAGTGGACTGTGACCGACGAATTCGACGAATCGCAGCATCACCTCGACCGGCGGATCCCCTTGCATCTGTTCTGTTCCGCCAATGCCATGCACGAGAATATTGTCGACGCTGCTGGACTGGGGTTGCCGCAGCACGGCGTAGAAGCTGTCGGCGAGATCCACTCGTCCGCCCTGAATGGCGACGGCGCCAATCGCAATCAGCCGATCCGTTTCGAGAGACAGGCCCGTGGTCTCCACATCGACGCTCACCAGTCTTGTCGATGCGGCGCTACGGCCCAGATCGGGTTCGGAAAGGGCGTGCCAGGCCACCCAACGGCGACGATCGGCATCGCCCAGCACGGGCGACTTGCCGAACAGCCAGTCCAGCCATCCCATCTCGGTTGCCTAGAGCTTGAAATCGTCGGCCAGGCGGCGCTGCATCTTCTGCGCCTGGCGGAACGATTCCTTGAGGATGCGCCGATCCAGTTCGTGGAGCTCGTCCGGATTGACGCGATTGTCACGACCGGCATGGCGCTTCGCCTCCATGCCGATTGGCAGATCCTCCTGCCGGCGCATGCGCAGCAGCAGCAGGAAGTGGAAGGCATCCAGCAGCGCATTGGCCCGCGATGGTGTGCCCCCACGCATGACCGACACCGCCCTCACCCGCGCGGCGGTGCTGGTCTCGGTGACGCCGGCGGCCAGCGCCAGCACGCGAGCCCCGTCGACGATGACGCGCGTGCCCTGCATCTTCAGGTCCACCGTGCCCGCTTCGGCATCGATGCCGGCATTGACGGCCAGCCCCACGCCAAGGAATCCCCCCGGCGGTCGAACGCGAATCGCATTGACCGCCATGGTGCGCAGGAACGCCTGATCGCTGCGCGCCTCTTCGCGCAGCCAGCCGCGCAGTTCGCTGGCCAGCGCGAGATCGCCGCACAGTCCGCGAAAGTCGAAGAAGATGCTGGCGTTCAGCAGCGCCTCGGCCGTCGGATGCCGGATCCAGTGACCGAAGCGGATCTTCCACTCCTCGAGGTCCATGCACCACGAGGCGTTGCCGGCCATGATGTCGCCTTCGCACAGCGGAAAGCCGCACGAGTCCAGCGCCTTGTTGACCGCCTCGGCAAACGGCAGCAGTCGCGCGCGCAAGGCGGCAACATCTTCGCCCGTACCGACCCGGAAGATCAACGCATTGTCCTGATCGGTGCTGAAGGTCTGTTCGTGACGCCCCTCGCTGCCCAGCGCCAGCCAGCACCACGGCAGGTCGGTGACGCCATGACGCGCAGCCTCGATCATGACGATGCGTTCGGTGAGCTTGTCGTTGAGCGTGGAGATGAAGCGCGCCAGCGACTCCGGCGCCACGCCCTGCCCCATCAGGTTGCGCACCAGCTTGTGGATATCCAACGCCGCGTGACGCAGCGACTCGATGTCGGGTGCGCGCTCGATACTGCCGGCGACCTGGCGCATGCTCAGCCGCTGTAGGGAGTACAGGTTGCGCTCGGACACGACGCCGACCAGTTTGCCGTCATCGACCACCAGCA
>CANIIN010000361.1 GCA_947467405.1 Betaproteobacteria bacterium
CAATGTGCCAAACCAGCGTGCAAAAGTCTCGCTTTGTTTGACTTCAAGCACGGAAAGAGTGTAATTCATGGATTACAGTCTCGCAAGTGGCGTTTTACTGATCAATGAACATCTCTCGGCTGCCCGGTATTCACGCAGATTGCGCTTGACCGCCTGCTACAGCACGCGAGACTCCCCCACCGTAGAGCGCGGCGAGTTCGGCGTCGAACAGCACCTTCTGCCCGCGCAGGACAAGGATGGATTGCTGAATGCGCCGGGCGGAAATGGAGGAGCGGGTGATGGATCGACGAGTCGAACGGGGCTCATGACGAAATTCAACGTCCAGTTTGGCAAAAAGTTACGCCGCCCCGTTTCGTCACCAAGCCGGAATGCTCGAAGATGCCCATGGATAGGGCATTTCCAAGCATTTTCCATTAGAAAATCTCGCTGACAGACGTGCCCTGTTCAGGTCTTCAAGGCATTCATCGTCTGCTGCAGAAAGCGCCGCACCGCTGGATCGGACTCCAGCCCGATGGCCAGTTGAGACGCCTCGCCGGCGCGTTGCACGTCACCGACGCGGCTGATTGCCTTCAGCGTGCTGGTGTGTCGCGGCAGCGCTTCTGCTTCGTCTATCAACGCGGTATGCCACAAGGCCGGGCCGGTTTCGACAGACTGCCAAATTATTTTTTGGTGGACTCGTCTTTTTCCCAGGGCAACTTCGGTAGGCGCTGCAGGTTGGCCACGTAGCGATCCCGGTCGTAGGTTGAGTTCTCGCGCAGCACGTTGGTGACTTCGGCGATCAGGGCCGAGGCGATGTATTTCATGGCCTGCTCGCGGCTGTGGCCGGCTTCCATCAGCCGCACCAGGGTTTGCAGCGTTTCCGGCGGTTCGTTGGCCTTCATTTGTGCGTCGATGGCGGTAAGCAGCGCGGCGCGGGCCCGTTCGGCCTTGCCGGCCGGGGTGCTGGCATCGGCCGGCGTGGATGGGTCGTTCGATTCCGTGGTCATGTCGTCGCCTTGCAATGATCAGTGACGAAGTTTACCAGCGCGTCGGTCACCGCAACGGGCGCTTCGCCCATGAGATTGTGTCCTGCGCCGGGGATGATGATGCGCGACGAACCGAGCGTCGCGGCCAGTTCGCTCGCGGCCTTGGGCGGCGTCATCACGTCGCGTTCTCCGCCAATCAGCAGCGCCGGGCAGCGCACCGCCGCCGCGCTCGCGATGCCCGTTGTGTAGTCGTTGCAGGCGGCGAAGTCGTTGTGCAGCACGCCGGGCTTCTGTGCCTGCATGGTGCGCAGATTGACGTCGGCCGCGGCGCTGGTGGCCGCCTCTTTGGAATGCGACCAGACGTTGATTTTTGCCATGGCGCCGGGCTCGTCGTCACGTGCGGCATCGAGCAGCGCCGGCGCGACTTTCATCGGGACCGCCGTGGCGAGCAGCGCGATGCCGTTCACGCGCGCGGGGTGGCGTGCTGCGCACTCCAGTGCGATCAGCGAACCCATGCTGTGGCCGACGACGGTGGCCGAGCGCACGCCGGCGGACTCCAGCACCTTGATGATCCAGTCGGCCATGGCTTCGACAGATGAGAGGGTGGCCATGTCGCGGTTGCGGCCATGGCCGGGCAGGTCGACGGCGAGCACGCCGAAGCCGCGCCCTGCCAGGCCTTGCACCTGCGCATCCCACACCGAGTGATCGAGTTGCGCACCGTGCACCAGCACCACGGTGGGACGGCCGGCGTCGAATGCCTTGTCAGGGCAGGACACAAAGCAGGATTGGCCGTGGACGTTCAGTTGCATGGTTTGTGCAGAGCGGTTTGAGAGGGGATGGTTGAAATAGTGTACTATTTAATGGTGCGGTGGCCGCCGGGTTCGACCCGGGCGCGCCCTGCGGCCTGCGTTACCCTTGCGGCGGCCTGTTTGCGCCGGAGGAAGAGCGCAGGCGAAGCCTAGCATTGAACGTCTGTCGCCGAGCCTTGATGTTGGGGGTGGCAGACACCGCAGCATCCATTCACCGACACATTCGGTCGTCACTGCAGACGCAACAAGGGGGAGTCACCATGGATCTGGCTTATGGTCCGGCCTACACGGCCTTTCGCGAGGAAGTCCGTTCCTTCCTGAAAAAGAACTGGGCGTCGTCCGAGCAGTTCAAGGGCGACCCGGCCAAGCTCACGCCGGAACAGCGCGAGCTCTCGGGACTGCCGCGTGTCGAGCGCGACCGCGCCTTCCGGCAGAAGGCCATCGCGGCTGGCTATCTGTATCGCAGCGTGCCGCGCCAGTACGGTGGTGGCGAGCAGGAGCCGGATTCGCTGCGCGCCGACATCATTCGCGACGAATTCTTCCGCGTCCGCGCGCCCATGGAAGTGTCGGGCAACGGCACCTCGATGCTGGTGCCCACGCTGCTGGAATGCGGTGCCGAGTGGCAGAAGGAAAAGTTCGTCAACAAGACCCTGACCGGGGAATACCTGTGGGCGCAGGGCTACAGCGAACCGGGCTCCGGCAGCGACCTTGCGTCCGTCCGCACCAAGGGCGAATTGAAGGACGGCAAGTGGGTGATCAACGGCCAGAAGATCTGGACCACGCTGGCGCATCACTGTCATTACATCTTTATCCTGGTGCGCACCGAGCCGGACGCGCCCAAGCATGAGGGCATCTCGTACCTGCTGATGGATCTGAAGCAGCCGGGCATCGACATCCGCCCGCTGAAGCAGATGACCGGGCAGTCGGAGTTCTGCGAAGTGTTTCTGGACAACGCCATGACGCCGGCCGACTGGATCGTCGGCGAACGCGGCAAGGGCTGGCAGGTATCGCGCTCGACGCTGAAGCACGAGCGCGGCTTCATCGCCGGCGCCGAGCGCCAGGCGGCGACCTTCGCCAGCCTCATGGGCCTGGCGCAGCGCTGCATGAAGAACGGCAAGCCGGCCATCGAGGACCCGCAGGTGCGCGAACATCTCGCCGTGATCATGGGTTATATCGAGTCGTTCCGTTACTCGAGCTTCCGGCAGTTGTCGATGAACCTGCGCAAGCAGGATGCCGGCATGTTCAACTTCATGACCAAGATCGCCGGCTCCAACACCAACGCCGAAATGGCCAAGCTGGCCCGCGACCTGATCGGCGACGACCTGCTGCTGGCCCCGCCGGTGAGCGGCGACCGCCTGACCAAGGGCGAGCCCGCCAAGCGCCGCGGCAACGAGCAATGGGTGGCGCAGTACATGTCGTCGCTGGCCATGGCCATCGCCGGCGGCACGTCGAACATCCAGCGCAACGTCATCGCCGAGCGCGGCCTCGGCCTGCCGCGCAGCTACTGATCCCCGCACGCGAAGCATCGAGCAATATCGGACAAACGTCGAACAAACGTCGAACAAACGGACAAGACATGAACTTCACACTCTCTGAACAACAGTCCGCGCTGCAGGATTCATTGGCGCGGCTGATCGAGGAAGCCTGCAACATCCGTCGGGTGCATACGGTGATGGACAAGGACGCTGGTTTCGACACCGAACTGTGGCAGCAACTGGTGGCCTTCGGCGCCGCGGGCACCTGCATCCCCGAAGAATTCGGCGGACTCGGCCTGGAAATGATCGACCTCGCGCTGATCGCCGAAGTGCTGGGCAACAAAGCCGCGCCGGTGCCGTTTCTCGGCCATGCGCTGGCCGGCCTGGCCATCCTGCATGCCGGCAGCGATGCGCAGAAGAAGGAATGGCTGCCGAAGATCGCCTCCGGCGAAGTGCTTGCCACGGTGGCGTTCGGCGAAGGCGCCGGTGCCTGGCTGCCTGAGGAGTGGAAGCTGGCCCCAGGCGCC
>CANIIN010000362.1 GCA_947467405.1 Betaproteobacteria bacterium
AATCACGTACGTCTATCGCTGAGCGTTCGGCAATCACGACGGCGGAACATCGCAAGTGAAGCGCATGGTAGTGGACACGCGCGGACTGGGCATGCCGCGCTAAAGCGCCGCCGGATACCACTCGAGAACAGACCAAGGACAAAACAATGGCCATCGACGTTTCCCTGAGCTCCGAGCAGGAACTCATCCAGCAAAGCGCCCGCGACTTCTTCGCGGCCGAAAGCACCATCGCCGCCGTGCGCAAGGCGGAAGCCGCCGACGAGGAATTCCCGCGCGCCCTGTGGGACAAGATGTCCCAGATGGGCTGGCTGGGGATGGGCTTCCCCGAGGAATTCGGCGGCGCCGGTTGTCCGGCGCTGGACCTCTATCCGATTTATATCGAAGCCGGACGCCACCTCGCACCGGTGCCGCTGCTGGACTGCGTCGGCTTCGCCGGTGCGCTCATCGCCGCAGCCGGCAACGAAGCGCAGAAGAAGGCGTTGCTGCCCGAGATCGCGGCGGGGCGCTGCATCGTATCCTGCGCCGTCATGGAATCCGAAGGCGTGTACGGCCCGCGCGGCATCAAGCTCGCTGCCACGGCGTCCGGCAACGGCTACACCCTGAACGGCACCAAGGTGCTGGTGCCGTGGGTGAAGTCCGCCAGCAAACTCATCGTCGCGGCGCGTACCGGCGGCAAGAACGGCCCCAAGGGCGTAACCCTTCTTCTGGTCGACCCGAAGGCCGGTGGCGTGTCGGTCGAGGCCACCAAGACCATGACCGGTGAGCGCATGTACGCCGTCACCTTCAACAAGGTGAGCGTGGCGGCTGACAGTGTTCTCGGCGAAGTGGACGCCGGCTGGAAGCCGCTCGACGAAGCGCAATTGCGCGCCGGCGTGCTGCAGGCCGGCATCGTGGTGGGCGCCGGCGAGCGCGTGCTGGAGATCACTGCGGATTACGCCAAGAACCGCGTGCAGTTCGGCAAGCCCATCGGCAGTTACCAGGCCGTGCAGTATCTGGTCACCGATATCGCCGTCGACCTGCATCTGGCGAGGTTGCTGGCGCTGCAGGCGGCATGGAAGCTCTCCACCAGCAAGAAGTGGCAGCGCGAAGCAGCGCTGGCCAAGGCGCAGGCCAACAAGGCCGCCGTCGCCATGATCCACGGCTCGCACGAAACGCACGCCGGCATCGGCTTCATGCTCGACTACGACCTGCAGCTCTACACGCGTCGCGCCAAGCATTGGGAATACAACCTTGGCGACACGCGCTATCACATCGACCGCTCGCTGACCGAAGCGGGCATCTGAGACGCCGAATCTGATGCACGGGCTGTTCCGAAAGCCGACGATGGCCTGTAGATCAAGCACTGGAGCGGTTCTTCAAGAGGTATTCATGGGGCCGATGCGGACTCTGTTGGCGGATGCGTGCGGCCGGAGGTTGCCTGTGCCCGCCCCATGCCGGCTCCTGCGAGCGGCTTCATGAACGCGATCAGGACGTTCTGGTTTGCGATGTTGATGGCCCTGCTTTGCCCTGTCGTGGTTCAGGCCGATCCCGTACAGAACATCGCGCAGAAGGTCGTCGACATCCCCACCCGACCCGGGGTCACGCAGCGCCTGCTGGTGCTGACGCCGCCCGAGCCAAAGGCGGTGGCCATCCTGATGGCCGGCGGACACGGCGGCCTGCAGCTGACGGCCGATGGCACCATCACCTGGGGCGGGGGCAACTTCCTCATCCGCGCGCGGCAGTTGTTCGTCGAGCAGGGGCTGATGGTGGTGATTGTCGATGCGCCCTCCGACCGTCAATCGTCGCCGTATCTGCAGAACTTTCGCCAGACCGCCAACCACGCCGCCGACCTGAAAGCGGTGATGGCGTGGGTGCGCTCGAGCCATCCGCTGCCGATATGGCTGGTGGGCACCAGTCGCGGCACGGAGTCGGCCGCTTATGTGGCCACCGAACTGACCGGCGCCGAAGGTCCGGACGGCGTGGTGCTGACCTCCACCATCCTCAAGGATCGTCGCGGCGTGCCGGTGCCGGACATGCGGCTCGATCGCATCCGCATACCGGTGCTGGTGGTGCATCACGAACAGGATGGTTGCGCATTCTGCCCGTTCAACGTGATTCCGACGCTGATGACCCGGCTCGGCAATTCCCGCCGGAGCCAGTTGCTGTCGTTCACGGGCGGCGATGACCGGGGCGATCCCTGCGGCGCATTCGCGCATCACGGCTACAACGGGCAGGAGGCGGAGGTGGTGCGGCAGACCGTTGCAGGGATGCTGGCGCGCTGAGCGCCGATTCTGCAACCCGATCTTCGCGCCTTCGCCGTACCATGGCGCATGTCCTTGCCCATGCCCCTCGCTCCCCGCACGCGCCGCATCCTGCAGGCCTGCCTCTACGAAGCCATCGCCATCGCCTTGGTCGCGCCGGTCATGACCTGGCTGTTTGATCAGCCGCCGCTCTCGGCGCTGGCCTTGACGGTCACCATGTCCGCCATCGCGCTGGGCTGGAACTATGGCTTCAACACCGTGTTTGAACGCTGGGAGGCGAAGCAGATCGTCAAGGGTCGCTCGCTGCGGCGGCGCCTCGTGCATGGCGTGGGGTTCGAGGCGGGCCTGGCCGTGATGCTCATCCCGGTCATGGCGCTATGGCTGACGATCACGCTGCTCGAAGCGTTTCTCGCCGACGCCGGCATCATGCTGTTCTTCTTCGTCTACACGATGGCCTTCACCTGGGCCTTCGACCGTGTGTTCGGTCTGCCGCAATCGGCGCTGGCCGACGGGTAGTTCCTTTAGATCAAGCACTGGTGCGGTTCTTCGAGGTTTTATGCCTTGGCCGAACATTGCCTGGCGCTACGCCGACAGGCGCTCCAGCGGGCTCATCACGCCGCGCGCGCCCTTGTTCATGACGTGGGTGTAGATCATGGTGGTCTCGACGCTGGCGTGGCCGAGCAGCTCCTGCACGGTGCGGATGTCCTGCCCGGATTGCAGCAGGTGCGTGGCGAACGAATGGCGCAGCGTGTGGCAACTGACCGGCTTCATGATGTGCGCGGCATGGGCTGCGCGCTTCACCGCGCGGCCCAGTGTGTCGGGATAGACATGATGACGGCGGATCACGCCGGACTCTGGGTCGGCTGACAACTTTCCGGACGGAAACACGAACTGCCAGGCCCACTGATAACCGGCCTTGGGGTACTTGCGTGAGAGCGCGTGTGGCAGCCACACCTCGCCGTGCCCGGTCGCGAGATCCTTGCAATGAAGTTCGCGCACCTTGCCAAGGTGCGCCTGCAACGGTTGCACCAGCGATTCCGGCAGCATGGTGACCCGATCCTTGCCCCCCTTGGCGTCGCGGACAAACAACTGCCGATAGGCAAAATCAATATCCTTCACGCGCAGCTTGAGACATTCAAACTGGCGCAGGCCAGCGCCATAGAGCAGGCTGACCATGATCCACGCGGTTCCGCGCAACTGCAAAAGCAACGCACGCACCTCGGTTTCGTTCAAGACTGTGGGCAACCGCACCGGCCGCTTTGCGCGAACCATGTCGTCCATCCATGGCAATTCGATTCCGAGTACCTTGGTATACAGGAACAACAGGGCTGATAGCGCCTGGTTCTGCGTGGACGCGGCGACATTGCGCTCCGTCGCGAGGTACGACAAGAAATCGCTGACCTCCGGCCCCCCCATGGTCGATGGGTGTCGCTTGCCGTGATGCAGGATGAAATACCTGATCCAGTAAACATAAGTCTTTTCTGTGCGACGACTATAATGGTTCAGGCGAATCGTGCGGCGCACTTGATCAAG
>CANIIN010000363.1 GCA_947467405.1 Betaproteobacteria bacterium
ACCGCCCCAAAGACCTCCAGCACCGCGATTGAAGTCACGCCCGAGCTGCTGAAGAAGTACGACCGCGCCGGCCCGCGCTACACCTCCTACCCCACCGCCATCGAATTCCACGGTGGCTATGACGGTGCGGCGTATGCGAAGTCGCTGGACGCGGCGGCCATGGACGCCGACGCTCCGCTGTCGCTGTACCTGCACCTGCCGTTCTGCCTGAACCGCTGCACCTTCTGCGGTTGCAACGTGGTCATCACGCGCCACCACAACGTGGCCGAAAAATACCTCACCTACCTGCATCGCGAAATCCGCATGACCGCCAAGCGCCTGGGCCAGCGGCGCAAGGTGCTGCAATACCACTGGGGCGGCGGCACGCCGACCTACCTGACCGTGCCCGAGATGCGCGAACTGCACCAGGTCGTGACCGAGTGCTTCGACATCCAGCCCGACGCCGAATGCGCCATCGAAGTGAACCCGCACGTCACCACGCGCGAGCAGCTTGACCTGCTCTGGGAGATGGGTTTCAACCGGTTATCGATGGGGGTGCAGGACTTCAACGCCGACGTGCAGAAGATGATCAACCGCAACCAGACCGAGCAGGAGACGCGCGAACTGTTCGCCTACAGCCGGCAACTGGGATTCAAGTCCATCAACCTCGACCTGATCTACGGCCTGCCGCTGCAGACGCCGAAGAGTTTTGCGAAAACGCTGGAATCGGTGATCGAGCTGCGCGCCGACCGCGTGGCCTCGTATTCGTACGCGCACATTCCGTGGATCCGCAACCAGCAGCGCGGCTTCGACCCGGCGCTCTTGCCCACGGGCGAACAGAAGCTCGAGCTGTATTGCCTGGCGCGCGACGCCTTCCTGAAAGCCGGCTATCTCGCCATCGGCATGGACCACTTCGCGGTGCCCGAGGACGAACTGGCGCGCGCGCTCGACTCGCGCACGCTGTCGCGCAACTTCATGGGCTACACGGTCAAGGCCGCGCCGGACATGATCGGCTTCGGCGTATCGGCCATCGGCGACGTAGGCGGCGCCTTCGCGCAGAACGAGAAGAAGCTGCCGCGCTATTACGACGCCATCGACCGCGGCGAATTCCCCATCGAACGCGGCTATCAGCTGTCGGCGGACGACAAAGTGCGCCGCCATGTGATCACCGAACTGATGTGCAACTTTTTTGTGGACAAGCACGTGGTCGACAAGCAGTTCGGCATCCGCTTCGACGATTATTTCGCCAGGGAACTCGCCGAACTGTCGGCGCCCGACGGGCAGGTGTCCAGCGGCTTCATCAGCCTGGGCCGCGATGCCGTGACGGTGGAACCGCTGGGCAAGCTGTTCGTGCGCAACGTGGCCATGGTGTTCGACCAGTACCTGGCCAACAAGAACCCCGAAGCGAAGATCTTTTCGCAGACCGTGTAGAACACCGCCGGCACTCGGATCAGAATCCTATTTCGTCATTCCCGCGAAACTTGTCCTCGAATGAAGTAATCGGGGAGCGGGAATCCAGTGTCTTTCGATAAACGCCACTGGATTCCGGCTCGCCACTGACGTGGTGTCCGGAATGACCATGGTGAGAATGCCTGAAGATGCGCGACTGACGGGCGTCTTCAGGCATTTTGCTTTGGCGCGGCCGTCGGCACGTCAACCAGCATGTCAATGGTAAGCTTGGACGCATAACAACCAAGACAACACAGCGAAGACAACACAGCGCCCACGGCCACCACGCGGGCGTGCCACGCGGCACAGACCGCCATGCCTGCTTGAAGCCGTGTTTTGAATCCATGAATCTCGCCCTGCTCTCGTCCGCGCTGATCTTCATCGGCATGTCGGCGGCCAATGGCGGCCGGGTGGCGGTCACGCTGCTGGCGCTGCACCTGCACGCCTCGCCCTTCATCGTCGGCACGCTGCTCGCCACCTACTCGGCGCTGCCGGCACTGGTGGCCATCCCGGCGGGACGCGTGATCGACCGCATCGGCGTGCAGATCCCCGTGATCATCGGCCTCCTGATGTTCGGCGGCGCGCTGCTGCTGGGGGCGGCCTGGCCCACGCTGCCCATGCTGTATGTCGTGGCGCTGCTGATCGGCACCGGCAGCATCGGCATCTCGATCGCGCTCTCCAACGCAGTGGGCATGTTCAGCACGCCGTCGGACCGCACGCGCAATTTCTCCATCTACACCATCGGCGTCTCGGCATCCAACGCCGCCGGTCCGGTCATCATCGGCTTCGCCATCGACCACCTCGGCTTTCAGAACGGTTTCCTGCTGCTGTCGGTGTTCGCGGTCATCGGACTCGCCGTGTTCTGGGTCAACCGCCACACCTTTCCCGGCCCGCGACCCAAGGCGGCCGCCCCGGCGCAGAAGCAGCACTCATTGGAACTGCTGCTGGACAAGAACCTGCGCCACGTGTTCCTGGCCAGCACCACCGTCGCCATGATCTGGGACGTGTTCGGCTTCGTGGCGCCGGTGTGGGGCACGCAGCTCGGGCTGTCGGCCTCCAGCATCGGCATGATTCTCGGCGCCTTCTCGGCGGCCACCTTCACCATCCGCCTCATCCTGCCCCTGCTCACGGCGCGCTTCAGTGAATGGGCGCTGATCGCGTCCACCATCTTCTGTTCCGGCGTCGGCTTCGCCGTCATTCCGTTCGCCACCTCCTTCACGCCGCTCTTGCTCACTTCCATCATCCTCGGCGGCGGCTTCGGCTTCGGCTACCCGATGCTGTTGTCGGTGGCGTACGCGGCGTCGCCCAAGGGACGCGAAGCGGAAGTGGCCGGCATACGCTACGCCGTGGGCGCGGCCGTGCACTTCAGCGTTCCGCTGGCACTGGGCGCCATGACCACGGCGCTCGGCATCGCCGGCGTGTCCTGGGCATCGTCGGCGGTGATGTTCGGCGGCAGCTGGAACGCGCGGCGGCAGGCCAGGCTGCACGCCAGACACAAGGCATCGCCAACGGCAGAGAACTGATGCCCCGCAGGGCATGGACCGCGGCCGCGCAGACCGTGTCAGGATCGGGCTCGCCACACGACTATGTCAGGAGTAATCTGCAACCCAGCCAAGGTGCCCCGCACTGCACGGCAACTTCCAGCCATGCTCGATGAAATGCTGGCGGCGCAACACAAGGAGATGATCATGCTTCGTGCACGACTCAACCACTTCGCCCGCCGTCTTGCCCACGGCATCGCCAGCGCCATCCCGGCCCTCGTCCTGGCCGCCTGCATGTCGTCCAGCATGGCCGGCGCGCTGCCCGACCCGGTCACCGATATCCCGCTGGCCAAATCCAAGAGCCTCGCCACCGCCGTGTTCGCCGGCGGCTGCTTCTGGGGCATCGAAGCGGTGTTCGAAAACGTCAAGGGCGTGACTGATTCGGTGTCGGGCTACGCGGGCGGCAGCGCCGAATCGGCCCAGTACGATCAGGTCAGCCGCGGCAGCACCGGGCACGCCGAATCGGTGCGCGTCACCTACGACCCGTCGCAGGTCACTTACGGACAGTTGCTGAAAGTGTTCTTCGCCGTCGCGCACGACCCCACGCAACTCAACCGCCAGGGCCCCGACACCGGCACGCAATACCGCTCGGCCATCTTCTTCGCCAACGCCGACCAGCAGCGCGTGGCGCAGGCCTACATCAGGCAACTGCAGACAGCCAAGTCATTCGACAAGCCCATCGTCACCGAAGTCACGACGCTGAAGGCCTTCTATCCCGCCGAGGACTATCACCAGAACTACCTCGTGCAGCACATGACGCAGCCCTACATCGTCATCAACGACCTGCCCAAGCTG
>CANIIN010000364.1 GCA_947467405.1 Betaproteobacteria bacterium
ACCTGAACGCGCCGTTCGCGAACCAGGCCATCCCGCGCATCGGCCAGCCTTCCGAAATCGCCGCCTTCATCGCCTGGCTGCTGAGCGATGAAGCGAGCTACCAGACCGGTGGGGTTTACCCGGTGGATGGCGGATTCACCATCTAGTCGGAACAGGCGGGGACGGCCTCGCTGTCATTGCGGATGGCTGGTGGGCCATGGTCAGGACGCGCTGGTGTGCAGACCTACGAGGGCTTGTCGTTGCTTCCGCGCGCCATGATGGCCTTGAGACCGACATAGGGCTTGTCCGGATTCGCTGCGGCGGCCTGCGGGTCATCACCCCTGGGTTGCGAGGGCGCAGCTTGCAACTCGTCGATGCGCCGCGCCAGCAGTTCATTCTGTTCCTGCTGGCGTGCCACTTCCTTTTGCAGGCGTGAGTTGGTCCAGTTCAGTCCGACGATGGACGGCGTGGTCACCAGCGCGGTGATCAGCACGCCGATGCCCAGGCAGAGGAGCAGCGTGATGGCGAGCGAACTCTCGAATTGCCACAGGCCCAGCGTCACGGTGACGACTGCGCTGTTCTGCAGCGCGAACAGGATGGCGATCGCGGCGAACGCGATGCCCAGGATGAGCAAGAGTTGCATGCTTATTGAGCATTCCCCAATTCATGACAAAGGTTTGTCATTCCCGCGAAAGCGGGAATCCAGTGTCGTTATAGAAAAGCCGCTGGATCCCCGCTTTCGCGGGGATGACTACAGACTGTAATGAATTTTGAAGTTATGGAAGCGCTGATCAAGTGCGGAAAATCAGCATGCCTCGAAAAGCGTCCCTCCGAAGTGGGGGATATACAAGGGGGCATGCCCCCTTGTTCAGTGAATACTTATCAATAGTCCGATCCCATTGGCAGCCCGATACATGGAGCGCAGAGCGGCGCCTGCCAGCGCATCCTGGTCAGGCCGCTGTTGTTGCCAGCGGGCCGCGCAGCAGCTTGCCCGGCAGCGCGCCGGTGTGTTCGCCGTTGCGCATGAATACCTGGCCGGCAATGATGGTGGCGCGATATCCCTCCGGCTTCTGCACCAGGCGGCGTCCGCCGGCCGGCAGGTCGTGGACCAGCGTTGGCATGCCGGGGCTGATGGTGTTCATGTCGATGACGTTGATGTCCGCGACATAGCCCGGCTGGAGCAGGCCGCGATCCGTGAATCCCCAGGCCTCGGCCAGCGAGCGGGTGATCTTGTTCACCGCTTCCTCGACCGGCATGGCCTGTTTGTCCTTCACCCACTCGGCCAGCAGTTGCGTGTGCATGGCGAAGTCGGCGATCTGGCTGACGTGCGCGCCGGAATCGGAGAAGGTCATCACGCAATGCGGATGGCGCATCGCTTCCAGCACATCCGCCTCGGCCATGGGCAGCCCGTACTGGATGAAGTAGCGCTCGAAGTCGGCCTCCAGCGCCAGATCGATCATGGCCTCCACCGGATCGACGCCGCGCTCCTTCGCCACCTGCGCCAGCGTCTTGTAGGGCGGCAGCGGCTTGTCGAACACGTACACCATGTCGTAGTTCGGCTTCTGCGCTTCGGCGCCGATGGCGCGGCCGTACTGGCCGTGATGCGCGGCGTGAACGAGTTGCTGGCGCATCGCCGGATCGCGCAGCAGCTTTTTCTGTTCCGCGACGGGCTTGTCGCGCAGCGCCTTCCATTCCGGCAGGCGATCGAAGGGCAGTTGCGTGAGGAAGGACAGCAGGATCACCACGCCGCCGCGTGTGTTGGTCTGGCCGATCATGCGCCCGCCTGCGGCGGCCACGCTGTCCAGCAACGCCAGCTGGTCCTGCCAGGCGTCGCGCGTTTTCGTCGACACCAGCACGCTGAAAGTGGTGGGCACGCGGCTTTTCACCACCAGGTCTTTCATGCGGGCGAAGAACTTGGCGCGCAGCGCCGGGTCGGGCACTCGCGCGTTCTGTTCCTGTGCGATTTCGAACACGCCCGTGCCGAGTTCGCTCAGGGTGCCGACCAGTTGCTGTATCTCTTCCCAGGACGCCAGGCGCGAGGCGACCTTCTTGTCATCCGACGTTTCGTGCTGGTGGCTGCGCGACGTGGACAGGCCCACGGCGCCGGCGCGAATGGCGTCCGTCAATTGCTGTTTCATCGCGGTCAGTTCGGCGGGCGTGGCCTCGGCAGTGAAGGCGCGCTCGCCCATGGCCCAGGTGCGCAGCGCCGAGTGGCCGATGTAGGTGGCGTAGTTGATTCCCTTGGGCAGGCGCTCCAGGGTGTTCATGTATTCGGGGAAGGTCTCCCAGTCCCATTTCACGCCGGCGGCCAGCACCTCGGGCGACATGTCTTCGGCGCGCTCCAGGTTGCGCACCACCAGGCCGCGCTGCTCGGCGCGTGCCGGCGCCAGGGTGAAGCCGCAGTTGCCCATCACCACCGTGGTCACGCCATGCCAGCACGACGAAGTGCCGATCGGGTCCCAGTGGATCTGCGCGTCCATGTGGGTGTGGGCGTCGATGAAGCCCGGCGTGACGATGCAGCCGGCGGCGTCGATCTCTTCCGCGCCCCGTTCGGTGATCGTGCCGATGGCGGCGATCTTGCCTGCCGTCACGCCGACGTCCGCCTTGTAGCCGGGCTGGCCCGAGCCATCCACCACCGTGCCGCCGCGTATCACCAGGTCATAGGCCATGTTCGTTCCTCCTGCGCGCACTGTCGTGTGCAGTGCTGAGGATGACGAGTGTACTCAATTTCGCTCAGGCAGGACGCCAGCGGTCGCATCCAGTTCTGCGCCGGAAAGGAAAATGCCCGAAGACGCCCGTCTGGCGGGCATCTTCGGGCATCTGCCCGGGGAAAAACAGTGGCCGGATTTACTTCAGCGACAGGATCCACTCGACCAGGTTCTTGGTCTGGCTCTCGTCCTTGGCCTTGATGATCTTGTGTTCTTCTTCGTGGCCGTCGGGGAATTTGGCCTTTTCACCGGTGGTCAGGTGCTTGGTCAGGCGCGCCAAGGCATCGGGCTTGCCCTTGTACTTTTTGGCGACATCGTTCCAAGCCGGGCCATCCTTTTCCTTGTCGATGGCGTGGCACTTGAAGCAGTTGTTGGCGCGGGCCAGTTCGCGCGCCGCGGCCTCGTCGGCGGCTTGCACCGGCAGCGAGAGGGTTGCACCGATCAGGAGAGAGGCAGCAATGCTGGTGATGCTCAGGCTTGTTCTGGTTTTCATCTTGGTCCTTCTATTGTTGGTGATTGACGGCGCGTCGTAGTAGACGACAACGACAACCTGTTCATTCAACGCATTCACCATCGTCATGGTTGACCGGACAACTCGTCAGAACCTGGTCAGGAAACATGTCGGAAGGAGCGTTTGCGTCGTTTTCCGGAACTTCTGCATCGCATGATCCCGTATTTTTTCGCCTTGCATTTGATCCGCGTCTAATTCCCTGCAGATCAGGTCCCGGGAACGGCAATAGTCCGTGCTGGGGGGCAGTTCGCCAGTTTTCGTCGCAGCAGTGATAGGGAAGCGCTGATCAAGTTCTGGACATCAAAACGCTTGAACAAGTCTCGCTCTGAAGTGGGGGGGCACGCAAGGGCGCTTGCCCCCTTGTTCAGTGAATGCATGGGTTCTGGGCAGCCTGCAGCTCTGAGCCGGATCCGCGCACGATGGCGAATGTGCCCGCCGTGGCCGTCCTCAACCTGTATGCTTTTCCGATTGAAGGGCGTTTCGGCGTCGGGTTCTGCCTGGCACCTGCACTGATTCGCCTGCCCCTCACTGCAATCGGAGCATCATCATGAAATACAAA
>CANIIN010000365.1 GCA_947467405.1 Betaproteobacteria bacterium
CCCGCGACGAAGCCGACGAATACGCCGTGCGCAGCCACCAGCGCGCTACCAAGGCCTGGGTGGACGGCAAGTTCAACGAGGAACTGGTGACCATCGATGTGCCGCAGCCCAAGGGCGACCCCAAGGCGTTCTCGCACGATGAGGGCTACCGCAAGGACGCCAGCATGGAGACGCTGGCCAAGCTGCGCCCCATCATGAAGGGCGGCATCGTCACCGCCGGCAACGCCAGCCAGCAGAACGACGCCTCCGCCGCCTGCCTGGTCGTGGCCGAAGACAAGCTCGCCGAACTCGGCCTGGAACCGATGGGTTATCTGGTGGGCTGGGCTGCCGCCGGCTGCCATCCCGCCAAAATGGGCATCGGCCCGGTGCCCGCGGTGAAGCGCCTGTTCGAGAAGACCGGCTTCAACTGGGACAAACTCGACATCGTCGAACTGAACGAAGCCTTCGCCTGCCAGGTGCTGGCCGTGCTGAAAGGCTGGGGCTGGAACGACCCCGACAAGCTGAACATCAACGGCTCGGGCATTTCGCTCGGCCACCCCATCGCCGCGACGGGCGGCCGCATCCTCGCCTCCATGCTGCATGAGATGAAGCGCAGCAAGATGAAGTACGGCCTGGAGACGATGTGCGTGGGCAGTGGTCAGGGACTGGCGGCCATCTTTGAGCGTGCATGACACGCTCAAAGATGGCGCTTTGAGCCGTTGTTGGAACGCGCGTGGCGCGTTGTCGAGCGTGCTTGGCTCGCTCCAACAACGCTCCTAATACGCTAACCTGACGCAGCACCCCATTCAAACGCGCCCCTCTGCGGGCGCGTTGTTTTTTTCCTGAACGACATGAACTGGAGCAATCGTATGACTGAACGATCCCCAAGACTGAGCCCAGTGACGCGCGCAACCGCCGGCTTCATCGGCGCCGCCCTGCTCGCCAGCAGCGCCCTGGCACAGCAATTCCCTTCCAAGCCATTGAAGATGGTGGTGTCGTATTCCGCTGGCGGACCGACCGACGTCGTGGCGCGCCTCTATGCAGGTCGCTTTGCCGAGGTGGTCGGCCAGCCGGTGGTGGTCGAGAACCGTCCCGGCGGCGGTGGCCTGATCGGCATCCGTGCCGTCAAGGCGGCCGAGCCCGATGGTTACACGCTGGATTTCTCCACCACCACGCACAACACCGCGACCGCCACCTACAAGGAACCGGGCTACGCGCTGACCGACTTCACGCTGGCCAGCTATGTCGGCATCACCGGCCTGATGCTGGCCGCCAATGCCGACCGTCCTTACAAGAACCTGCGTGAGTTGATTTCATACGCCAAGGCCAACCCGACCAAGATCAACAGCGGCACGCTGGGTGGCGGCGGGATCACGCAACTCATCCTGGCGCGCTTCAAGTCGGCCGCCGGCATCGACACCACCGACATCAACTACCCGGGCGGCGGACCGGCCATGCAGGCGCTGGCCGGCGGCACCATCGATTTCTACATCGACGCCGCGCCGACCGCGCTTAGCCAGTTGAAGGGCGGCCGCGTGCGCGCGCTGGCCATCACCACCGAGCGTCGCTCGGCGCTGGCGCCCGATGTGGCGACCTTCAAGGAACTCGGCCTGCCCACCATGTCGGGCGGCGCCTGGTTCGCCACGTTCGCGCCGTCCAAGACACCGGTCCCGGCCGTGCAGGCATTGCGCGCCGCAGGCGTCAAGGCGTTGGCCTCACCGGACTTCCAACAGAAGCTGCTCAGCGTCGCGGTGGATCCGTGGCAGGGCAGCACCGAAGAGTTCGAGGCCTATCTCAAGCAGGACTGGGCGCTGTGGGAAGCCGATGCGCGCAAGCTGGGACTACTCGGTACGATGTAATTCGCAACACGCAATGAGCGATGCGCCCGGGTCCACATGATTCGGGCAAAGCAAACAGGGCAACCGCTGCAAGGCGCGTTGCTCGGTCTGCTTTCAGGGTTCCGCTATGATCGGGACTCTTCATCGACGCGATCAGGCCAGCATGAATCAACCCATCCCCGCCGTCCCGGTTCCACACAGCCTCGCCGCTCTGCTGGCGCGCAACGCCGCAGCCAATCCGAACGGCATCGCCTTCTGGCATGAGTCGCAAACCGTCACCTGGGCTGCGCTGCTGGAACGTTCGCAGCGCGTGGCCACCGGCCTCGCCAACCTCGGCATCACTGCCGGCGATCGCGTCGCGCTGTGGCTGCCCAACGTGCCGGAATGGATGGTGGCGTTCTTTGCGCTGGGGCGCCTGGGCGCCATCGCGGTGGCGGCGAACACGCGCTATCGCAGCCGTGAGATCGGCGACATCTGGTCGCGCGCCGGCGTGAAGGCGGTGCTGCTGTGGCCCGATTACCGTCACATCGACTTCCCCGACATCCTCGGCGCCGCGTTGCAGGAACTGCCGGCGCTGCAATGCCTGATCGAATACGGCGAGGACGGCAGCGGGCCGTCCACTGCACTGCAAGCCATGCTGGCGCGGACCGCGCGCCCACTGCAGCGCGTGGCCTACGCCGACCTCGAGCGCAGCGCACCCATGCAAGGTGACCACGGCACGCTCGATACGCCCTGCCTCACCTTCAACACCTCCGGCACCACCAGCAAACCGAAGATCGTGCTGCACACGCAGGGCTCGGTGCTGCGCCACGGGCACAACGTCATGCGCGGCTTCGGCTTCGCGCTGCCCGGCCAGGCCGTGATGCAGATGCTGCCCTTCGGCGGCACCTACGGTTTCTCGCTGGCCATGGGCGCCCTGTGCGCGGGCACGCCAAGCGCCGTGCATCACACCTTCGATGCCACGGTCGCCGGACAACTGATCCGCCGCCACCAGGTAACGCGCATCGTCATGACCTACGACATGGTGAACCGGCTTTACGAAGCCGAGCCGGAGAAGATCCCCTTCCCCGGCCTGCGGCTCTTCGTCGGCGTGTATTCGCATACTTTCGCCGCCCTGGAGAAGGACCGCGGCTTCCGCATGCAGAGCCTGTATGGTTCATCCGAAGTGCAGGGCCTGTACTCGGTGCAGGACGATGTGGACGACCCCAAGGTGCGCCTCGATCCGGGCGGCGTGCCCGTCGCCCCCGGTGCGAAAGTGCGCACCCGCAGCCTCACCGACGGAACCATCCTGCCGCATGGCGAACCCGGCGAACTGCAGTTCTCGGGCCCCAGCGTGTTCGCCGGCTATTACAACGACCCGGAAGCGACGAGCAAGGCGCTGGATGCGGAAGGCTGGTTCTCCAGCGGCGACCTCGGCTTCACGCTGGCCGACGGCAGCTTCCGCTTCATGTCACGCATCGGCGACGCGCTGCGCCTGTCGGGCTATCTGGTCAATCCCGCCGAGATCGAGGAATGCATCCAGGAATTCCCCGGCGTATCGCAATGCCAGGTGGTCGGCGTGGACCTCGACGGCGCCACCGTCCCCGTGGCCTTCTACACCGGCGATCCGGCATTAGACGAATCCGCCATGACCCAACATTGCCGCGACGCCATGGCGCGCTACAAAGTGCCCAAGCGCATCCTGCACATCGAGTCCTTCCCCACCGTCACCAGCGCCAACAACACCAAGGTGCGGCGAGTGGAGTTGCGCGAGCTGGCGCAGAAGGCGCTGGCGAAGTAGCGGAAGCGAAAGCCAACCTGGCTTTACACAGTGCGAATTGACCTGCAGACAATGGATACGCCGGTGCTGCCTAAACGGGAGCCCCCGTTGGACCCGCCGAGAAGCGCAGACGTGACGGGAGAAGTCCGTCGCGGATGTCTGAGTGAACGCAACCGCCAG
>CANIIN010000366.1 GCA_947467405.1 Betaproteobacteria bacterium
CTGCGTCTGCGAGCGAAGCACCGCCGGGCCACCCAGGCTCAGCGCCGCGCGGTTGGCCGACGCGATGGCGTCCAGGCTCGGCGAAGCGGCCACGCCCGCGGCCACGGCGTCGGCGCGCGCGCGTTCGATGCTGGCGGCGGCCTGCGTGAGCGTGCCGCTTTCCTTTTGCGCGGCCGCCATCAGCGCGTCCAGCGCCGCATCGTTGAACTGCGCCCACCAGTCCGCGAGGCGCCGCGTGCTGCCGGCATGGGGTACGGTATCGCGCAGGGCGTCGGCCTGCGGGGTCTGCCATGCCGTAGCAGTGGCGGCAGACAGTGCGGTGGGCGTGTAATCGGGGCCGGCGTGGCTCGCGCAACCCGCCATGAAGGTCATGCCGGCCAGCACCGGCAGCGCGGTGAAGCGGAAAATCATGTCAAACCTTTTCGAGGCGGCATGTCGCCATGAATTCGTTCCAGTCACGATGGAACACTCCCTTGCTTTGCTCGGTTCGACACCAGGCTCGCAACAGGGCGAGGTTTGGGCATCCAGGGATGCAGTCGATCGAAGGGGGGAGCGGGCGACGACGACGTGCACGAGAGGGACTTATACCAGATTGATCCGGCGTTTATCGACGTCGATGTTGAGCGGCGACGGGCAGTCGTCGGCTGCGTGGTGTTGCGTCGCCAGCGCCTTGCGAGCGCACCAGAATGCCCGAAGATCGGCTCCAGACAAGGGTCTGCAAGCATCTCCCCTCTCAGGCCGCAGGCAAAGTCTCAACCTCGATGTCGTCCGCATAGAAGTTCTGCACCACCTGCTTCAAGTGATCCGGATCGGCGCTGGTCCAGTAGCGCGTGCGACCCGGCGTCGATGAGTCGGAGAGCAGTTGGCGCATCTCCAGACGCCGACGCAGTTCGCGCGCCACGGCAGGACCCGGGTCGATGATGGTCACGTCGGGTCCGGCGATGTCCTGCAACAGCGGGATGAGAAACGGATAGTGGGTGCAGCCCAGCACCAGCGTGTCGGCGCCGCGCTGGAGAAGCGGCTTGACGAAACCTTCCAATAACTTTCGCGTTGCGTCGCCCTGGAGGTCGCTGGCTTCGACGCGCTCCACGAGACCGGGGCAGGCCTGCAGCAGGATGTCGGCTTCGGCGCCGAAGCGTTCCTTCAATTGCGCGAGGTTTTCGCTGGCCAGGGTGCGCGTGGTGGCGAGCACGCCGATCACGCCGCTCTTCGATGTGGCCACCGCGGGTTTCACCGCCGGTTCCATGGCGACGATGGGCACGGTGAACTGTCCGCGCAACGTGCCGACCGCTGCACTGGTGGCGGTGTTGCACGCCACCACGATGGCCTTGGCGCCTTGCGCAATCAGAAAGAGCGTGATGGCGACGGATCGCCCGGCGATGTATGTCGGCGGCTTGTCGCCGTAGGGCGCATAGCCGGAATCGGCGACGTACAGAAAATGCTCGTGCGGCAGCAGGGCGCGGATGTCGGCCAGCACCGACAGGCCGCCGACACCGGAATCGAACACGCCGATGGGGGCGTTGCGGTCGGTTGATGCCCGGCTTGGACTATTTGATTGAGGATGAGATGTCATTATTCAGAGCCCCGTCATTCCGGACGCTGCGCAAGCAGCGAGCCGGAATCCAGTGACTTTGATTCTGCCGAGAGTTGACACCGTCTCATCGATGAATGAACGACACTGGATTCCCGCTTTCGCGGGAATGACGGTGGCTGTAGTGAAATGTGTCGAATATATTGATATTCACAAACTGACATTATTCGTCGTCTTCCCACACAGGTGCGCGTCGCTCCGCCACGGAGGCCGAGGCCTCCTGGCCGTCCTTCATGCCCACGGCGAGAGCGGTATAGAACTGCTCGACGCGATAGCCGGCGGCGAACGGCATCTCGGTCACCACGCCCATGCTCTCCTTGCGCAGTCGCATCAGCTTCGGGCTCTTCGCGGCGAGTTTGTCGGCCAGCTTGAACGCGGTTTCCATCAGGCCTTCGGGTTTGGTGACTTCCAGTGTGGCGCCGTATTGCTTCATGAATTCGCCATCCACGCGCTCGGCGGTCATGGTCAGGTAGCGCATGATCATGTCGGGGAGGATGCGCCGCGCGTGGCGCGAACCGCCCATGGCGCCGACGTCGATTTCGGGAATGGCGAAGCGCGCGCGGTCGGAGGCGATGATGAAGTCGCATGACGTGGCGATGACGAAGCCCGCGCCCAGCGCCGCGCCGTTCACCGCCGCGATGGTCGGCACCGGCGACAGACGCACCGCCTCGTAGGCGCGCCGGCTGATGGTGGAGCGCTCGCCCACCGAATCGCTGGTGCGCGAGGCCAGGCCGCGCGTGTCGGCGCCGCCGATGAAGGGCCGGTTCTTGCCGCCGGGCTTCAGGCCCACGCCGTCGATCACATCCGGGTTGGCGCCGGTGATGATGGCGCAGCGCACCTCGGGGCGATCGCGCAGGCCTTCGAAGATTTCGACCACGCGCTGGTACATAGGCATGAGCATGGAGTTGATCGGCGCGCGGTCGATGGTGACCACCAGCACATGCTTGTGCGTGGCGCTCATCTGTTCGTGGACGGTTCCCTCATTCATCGGCGTTCCAGTCCTTCGTTTGTCGGGGGTGGCGTGTGAGGGTGCAACGATACCGCATCGTCACGGTGTCGATACAGATGTCGATGCAGCGATCGAACCGGCGACTGAATGAGCGTGATTCGCATGGATGCATTCCGCTATCCGGAACGAGCGAAGCGGGCGGCCGCATGGGCTATGATGTGCGCGAATTTTTCAACGGAGAAGGTAATGAATCTCGCAGCTGGTGGAAAACTGCACTTCACGAGGCGGCTGGTCGCGCTGGTGGCAACGATTGCGTCGCTCATGTTCATCGGTCTGGCTTCAGCGCAGGAATTCCCGACCCGACCGGTCAAGATGATCCTGCCCTACGCCGCCGGCGGTGGCACCGATGTGCTGGCGCGCTTCTATACCGCGGGCCTCACACAGCGCCTGGGCCAACCGGTCATCGTCGAGAACCGCGGTGGCGGCGGCGGGCTGATCGGCATCCGCGCCACGCTGCAGGCGCCGGCCGACGGCTACACCATGCTGTTCACCACCTCGATCGTGGCGCTGAACCCGCTCATGTACAAGACCGCGGGCTACAAGTTCGACGACTTCGCCACCGTGGGCCCGGCCGGCTATTACAACTACCTGCTTGCCGTGCACAACTCGGTGGGCGCGAAGAACGTCAAGGAGCTGGTGGCTTATGCCAAGGCCAATCCCGGCAAGCTGAACTACGCGTCGCTCGGCCAGGGTTCGCCCACCACCATCCTCACCAAGCGCTTCCTGCATGCCGCGGGCATCGAGGCGGTCGAGATCCCCTACCCGGGCGCCGGCCCGTCGATCAAGGACTTGTTGGCCGGCACGGTGCAGATGTCCTTCGTCGCCGCCGCCGATCCGTACCTGAAGATGCCGAACGTCACCTCCGTGGGCTTGGCTGACGAGCGCCACATTCCGGTCGCGCCGGAGCTGAACACTTTCATCGAGCAGGGCCTGCCGACCATCGTTGGCGGCACCTGGTTCGGCGTGTTCGCGCCGGCGAAGACACCGGCGCCCATCGTCGCCAGGACGCGCAGTGCGCTGATTGCGACGGGCATCGACATCAAGGACAAGCTGGCCGCGACCGGCACCTGGCTGGTGCCCGGCGGCGCCGAAGCCTTCCCTGAATTCATCAAGCGCGACATGGCGCTGTGGGAAGCCGACATCA
>CANIIN010000367.1 GCA_947467405.1 Betaproteobacteria bacterium
GATCGCCATGGCCGACACCGGCGCCGACATCAGCTCGTAGATGGTGCCGGTGAACTTGGGGAAGTAGATGCCGAACGAGGCGTTGGCGATGCTCTGCGTCAGGAGCGACAGCATGATCAGCCCCGGCACGATGAAGGCCCCGTAGCTGACGCCGTCGATTTCCTGCACGCGTGAACCGATGGCCGCACCGAACACCACGAAATACAGCGCCGTCGAAATCACCGGCGAGATGATGCTCTGCATCAGCGTGCGCAGGGCGCGCGCCATCTCGAACCGGTAGATGGCCTTCACCGCCTGGAAGTTGAAGGAACTCATGCGGCCTCCTTGCCGGTGTGACCGTGGCGGTCGGAGACCAGCGTGACGAAGATGTCCTCCAGTGAACTCTGCGTGGTGTGCAGGTCCTTGAAGCGGATGCCGGCTTCGGTCATGGTCTGCAGCAGGGCGGGGATGCCGGTGCGCTCGCCTTGGGTGTCCTCGACATCGTAGGTGTAGAGGATTTCGTTTCCTTTGGCCGCCAGTTCGAGCTGATAGCCGGCCAGCGCCGGCGGTAGAAAGGCCAGTGGCTCGTGCAGTTGCAGCGTGAGCTGCTTGGTGCCGAGCTTGCGCATCAGTTCGACCTTGTCCTCGATCAGGATGATCTCGCCCTTGCTGATCACGCCGATGCGGTCGGCCATTTCCTCGGCCTCGTCGATGTAGTGCGTGGTGAGGATGATGGTGACGCCGGTGTCGCGCAACTGGCGCACCAGTCGCCACATGTCCTGGCGCAGCTCGACATCCACGCCGGCGGTGGGTTCGTCCAGGAACAGCACGCGCGGTTCGTGCGACAGCGCCTTGGCGATCAGCACGCGGCGCTTCATGCCGCCCGACAGCGTGCGGATCATGTTGTCCTTCTTGTCCCACAGCGACAGGTCGCGCAGCACCTTCTCGATGTGTGCCGGATTGGGCGGCTTGCCGAACAGGCCGCGGCTGAATGACACCGTGTGCCACACCGACTCGAAGGCGTCGGTGGTGAGTTCCTGCGGCACCAGTCCGATCAGTGCGCGCGTTTCACGGTAGCCGCTGCGGATGTCATGGCCGTCGACGGTGATGCGGCCGCTGCTCGGGCTGACCAGCCCGCACACCGCGCCGATCAGCGTGGTCTTGCCGGCGCCGTTGGGGCCGAGCAGGGCGAATATTTCACCGCGGCGGATTTCAAGATTGACGTTGCGCAGCGCCTGGAAGCCCGAGGCGTAGGTCTTGGAGAGATTGGAGATCGAGATGATGGATGGCATGGTGGCGCAGTATATAAGGTTGCTTCGCTTGCTACCGGTAGCCGCCCCTCCGTTCGGCGTCGGGCAGCGCCGCCGAACGGAGGCAGGGCCGTCTGCAGCCCATTGATTCGGCGGCACTTGTGGGGCCGGATGGTGGCCTGGGACGTGTCGCACATTGACCCCCGTCAATACGGTGTGTTGCACGGAGTGGGACAGTGCGAGCATGACACGCCTCCTCGGCCTGCTGGTGCTGTTGACGGGACTGTTTTGTGTGCCGCTTGCCGGCGCGCAGGATCTGGTGACCTCGCGCGCCGTGCTGGAAGACCCCGACGGCGCAATGAGCATCGATAGTGTCCTCGGGCGCGAGTTCACGGTCGTGTCTGCCATCCCATCGCGCGGCTACTCCGACGCCGTGCGCTGGATACGCCTGGAAGTCGCCAGGCCGGACAAGGGCAGCGAGGTCGTGCTGCGCATCGAGCCGCCTTATCTGGACGATGTTCGCCTGTTCGAGCGCGATGAGACGGTTCCCAGCGGCTGGAAGATCCGCGCCACCGGTGATCTCTACCCCTATGGAGATCGCGACGTCGTGTCGGTGACGCTGGGCTTTGTCGTGAAGGTGAGCCAACCTGTTTCCACCTACTACCTGCGGGTCCGGACCACCAGTTCATCGCGCCTGTACGTCGAAGCGCTGGAGTCGCATGATGCCCAGCGCAAGGACTTCCGCAGCCTTTTCCTCGACGCCCTTTACATCGTCACCATGTTGCTGGTGCTGGTGTGGGCCACTCAGCACAACCTGGCCGAGCGGCAGCCGGTGCTGGGCTGGTTCTGCCTTTACCAGGCCGTTTATGTGGCCTATGCACTGGCCCTCTCCGGTTACCTGGCCCTCATCATTCCCTTTGGTCAGGCGAGATGGGCCGATTCCGCCACCAGCGTGCTGGTGTGTGCCGTGGCGTTCGCATTCCTGCTGTTCAGTCGCGCGTTGTTCCGCCTGTATTCCCCGCCCAAGCTGCTGATGCGCGGGCTCGACCTGTTGCTGCTGGCTTTTCCGCTGCAGATGCTGGCCATGGTGGCGGGACACGCCCGCCTGGCGTTGCAGGCGAATGCCGTGACGATTGCGGTCTCGCTGATCTATTTCTTCATCGTGAGCCTGACGCTGCGGCAGGAGCAGGTGCCACGGCGCCGCATCGTCCAGGCGGTGTATCTGGCGGTGGCGCTGGTGGGGTTGCTTCTGCAACTGTCCAACATCGGGCTCCTGACCACGGCGGCATCCACGCCGACCTTTGCATTCCCCCTTTATGCGCATGGACTCATCGTCAGCGTCCTGTTCGTGTTGCTGCTGCGATCGCGGCTGCGCATCCTGCAGGAGCAGGCGCGCCAGGCCGCCCTGGATCTGGCCATGACGCAGCGCACGCTCGAAATCGAGCACGGACTCAAGGAGCAGGCCGAGGTGCTGGCGCGCACCGATTACCTGACGGGACTGTTCAATCGCCGCCATTTCGTCGAGTTGGCCGAGCGTGAACTGGATCGTGCCGAGCGCTACCAGCGGCCGCTGGCCATGCTGATGATCGACATCGACCATTTCAAATCAGTCAACGACACGCGCGGCCATGCCATCGGCGACCTGGTGCTGCAGGAAGTGGCGCGCCTCATCCGCGCCGCAGTCCGTGCGGTGGACATCGTCGGCCGCATGGGCGGCGAGGAATTTGCCGCGGTGCTGGTGGAAATGGACGGGGAATCCGCGCGCGAAGTCGCCGAACGCGTGCGCTGCATGGTCGAGGAGGCCAGCATCCGGGTGCCGGAAGGCGTGCCGGTGAGCGTGACGATCTCCATCGGCATCACGCATCTGTGCGGACGAAACGCCGATCTGGATACGCTGCTCAATGAAGCCGATGCCGCCATGTATTCGGCCAAGGAGAGCGGACGCAACCGCGTGGTGTTGTGAGGTTGACTTTGACCGGCTACGCTGTCGTGCCATGCGATATGGAAAACCGCCGCCAAGAATCCTGAAGATGCCCGTGGATAGGGCATCTTCAGGATGATTGCCTGGGGTGTTCCGAACCTGGCGGCAGATCTCGTCGCGCAACCGTCTTGCGCCCAGCGGTTAAACTCGGGCGTTCCGGCAGTCTTCCGCCACAGGGAGGAAGCGACCGTCCGGTGCGCACAGACTGCTGGAGGAGCGACGCATGCGACCGGTTCGACCCGCCGATGACTTCATGATCGTGGCGGAATCCGATGATGCCCCCATGCACATCGGTTCACTGCAGTTCTACGATGTGCCTGCGGCAGAGCAGGCCGGTTTTCATGACAAGGTGCGCTCGCATCTGGAACGGCGCCTGCCGGCCACGCCGTTGATGAGCCTGCGTCATGCGGCGCCGCTGCGTTTCGATTCCGACGTGTGGCTGGATCTGGCTGCGTGCGATCTTGACTATCACGTGCGCCGGGTGGATGAAGCCTGTGCGGGCGAGGGCAAGGCGGATGAAGGCA
>CANIIN010000368.1 GCA_947467405.1 Betaproteobacteria bacterium
CTTGGTTCTCGATGGCGACAATGTGCGTCACGGACTTTGTTCAGACCTCGGGTTTTCTATGACAGATCGCACCGAGAACATTCGGCGGATGGGAGAGATCGCCAAACTTTTCATTGAGGCCGGAGTAATTGTGATGACGGCCTTCATTTCACCTCTCAGATCCGACCGAGCCAAGGCCAGAGCGCTGTTTCGGCATGGCGACTTTTTCGAGATTTATTGCGACGCCTCGCTGGCTGTCTGTGAGGAACGCGACGTCAAAGGGCACTACCGCCGAGCAAGGGCAGGTGAAGTTAAGGAGTTCACCGGAATTTCCTCGCCGTATGAGGTCCCGCAGAGCCCGGAACTAACTGTAAAGACTGGGGAACTACCGCTGAAGGAGTGTGTAGCACAGGTGTTGGGGTTCCTGCGGCAGCGGGGTGTAGTGCGGACTTCAACACCCAAGTGAATTCATCTCCTTACTCTCTGCGGCAATTCGCAAATAACTCTTGACCTGCAACACTTGTTGGAAGCCCTTATTGGCATTAGGGGCGCCTATGCTGGCGACCGTCACAGGCAAGGGGCAGGTCACGGTTCCCAAGGAAATCCGCGACAAGACCGGCATCACGCTGGGAAGCCGGCTCGTCTTCGAGGTGCAGGAGGACGGCCCGTTGCGGGTAATGGTGGGTGACAAGGTGTTGACGCTGAATCGGGATGAGTCGACTTACATCCCCAAGGAAACCAGGCATCGGTTGGAGAATCCTGGAACCGAGCCTTTGCATTTGATCGAGGTACAGTCGGGGGATTATCTGGGCGAGGACGATATTGTGCGGTTTGAGGATAGGTACAAGCGAACCTGACTGCATCAAGCCGGCAGTGATATTGGCCGACAGGGATTACACCAGGGCTGCCCAGGCGCCGGTTCATTCCCTCGCCGCTCGAAACGCCGCCTGGACAGCCCGCACCAACGAGGGGTGGAGGGTGCCAAGTTTTGGTGTCTGACCATGCGGCGCGGCAGGCGGCACTGAGAACCACTCGGTCGTGTATGGAAGATCAAGGGTTTGCTTCAAGTCGAACTTCGTGTCGTAGCTGAGGCCGGCCGCGTCATACGCAGCAGGGTTACGCTCACGCAGGACTGAGAACTCACCTCTGTGCAGTGTGGTTGTGCGCTGACTGGTTCCGTACGCGACGCGCACCGTGAATCGCGGCGCATCGTCGTCAAAGACGACCAAAATGAGTGCAGGGCGCGGCTTTGGGCGAGGGGTGATGTTGTCCGGGAAACGGCACCAGACAATCTCGCCAGCTGTTGGCTCTGCCCACCATTGAGATGTCACCCAGACTCCACCTCAGCGAACAGGCTGGATCGCACCGAACGCTTCTTGCCCTTCGGAGCGCCCTTTTTGATCTGCCGAATCTGAGTAGTCGTCAGCGGCCCTTCATCGGCCTCGTACTGAGGAAGCAGTTTAGCCGCCATGTCGTGCAGGGCCAGATGAATAGCTTGCGTCTCGTCCACACCTAGCCGCTCCGCGAGGCGTTTGGCGGTATCGCGGGTCACACCGGTTGCGCTGTCTGCGGCGCGATAGCGAAACGGAATCTGATCGGCAGAACTACGGGCGGTCATAAAAGGACTCCCAATCAATAGATATCCAAAAGATATCCATTGGCGTTGCGAATGTCAAGGCTGGTCCTGATTAGCGACAAAGTTCAGCAGGTTGAGTCGAGCAACTGGCGAAGGAGGAGTCAACAGCTACCGGCGTGCGGGGCGAAATGAGCCGGGCCTACAAGGCCGCGTTGGCCGGATTAAGTTCTCCCGTAAATGGAAATCCTTACAATCTAACTTAATTATTATTAGAATATACTTCCTTACATGTAACACTTAGTATGAATTCTTATTCCTGTTGGAGGCACACATGCTGGCGACTGTCACAGACAAGGGACAGGTAACGGTTCCCAAAGAGATTCGCGACAAGACCGGAATCACGCCGGGAAGCCGGCTCGACTTCGAGGTGCAGGATGACGGCACGTTGCGGGTACGCGTGCTCACACGTGGCGCCGATAATCTGTTCGGCCTGTTGCATCGCGCGGGGACCAAACCACGGAGCATCGAAGCGATGGACCAGGGCATCGCGGCAGCCGTTCGCGCTCGCAACCGGCGCGCGCGCAAGTGATCGCACTCGACACCAACGTCCTGGTGAGGCTCGTCACCCGCGACGATGAAGCGCAGGCCCAGCGCGCCAAGGCGGTGTTGGAGACGAACGCAAGTGAGGACGGAGGACTGTTTGTGTCGGACATCGTGCTGGTTGAGCTGTGCTGGACGCTGGCGCGTGGCTACGATCTTTCGCGTGCACACATTGCGCGCACTGTGCATGCCCTGCTCAATAACGCCAGCATCAACCTCGAGTCGCCAACGGCCGTGAAAGACGCGCTGGGGTATTTCGAGGCCGGCAGCGCCGACTTTCCCGATTGCCTGATCGTCGCCAAGGCGAGCGAGGTGGGCTGCAGCCATACCCTGAGCTTCGACCAGCGCATGGGCTCTCTGCCTGGAGTGCAACTTCTTTAGCCTGTTGGAACGAGGAACGCCATGCGACTGCGTACCGCCAGGATCGTCCTTTCGAACGTTGACGAGCTCAAGCGTCTGCCGACACCAGCCCCGAGCGCACCGCAAACCGCACCAGCCCCGGCACGTCATGAATATCGAGGCGTTCCATCAGCTGCGCGCGGTGGGTTTCGACGGTCTTGACAGACACCCCCAGCCTGAACGCAATCGCCTTGGTGCCCAGCCCCTCGGCAATGAGTTTCAGCACTTCGCGCTGCCGCGGGGTCAGTGGGTCGAGTGGCCCCGCGCCCGTCTGCTGCAGGTAGCCATCGACCACGCGCTTTGACACCGCCGGACTGAGGTACACCTGCCCCTGTAGGGCGGCGCGGATGGCGAGTTCGAGTTCCTTGGTTGCGGCATCCTTGATCAGGTAGCCGCAGGCCCCGGCCGTCAATGTTGACAGCGATCATTAGGTGCCATATGCTACGCCATATACCAGATGAGGAATGCCATGCATACACGCACTGCACGGGTCGGCAAGAACAACCGCGCCCAAGTTGTCACCATCCCGCTTGAGTTTCGTTTTCCGGAGGGGATGAAGGAGGTCTTTATTCGCAAGCAGGGAGATGATGTCGTTCTGTCTCCGCGCCCCCAGGACTGGAGCGACTTCCTCGCGTCTAATATCCGTGTAGCCGACGACTTTATGGCGGACGTTGAAAAATTGCCGGTGCAGGAGCGGTCCTTTGGCTGAAACTCAGTTCATGCTGGATACGGATACATGCATCTTTATCTTGCGCCGATCGTCTCCGTTGTTACTTTCCAGGATTCAGGCGGTGCCATTGCAGCAACAGGTCATCTCTGTGGTGACCTATGCGGAGTTGCTTTTCGGTGTCCAGCAATCTTCCCGGAAAAAGGAAAGCAAGATTGCCGTCGACGCGTTAATCCGGCACCTAAAAGTACTTGAATGGCCCATCGAGGCAGCCGAGCATTACGCGGAAATTCGTTCGCACCTGAAACTAAAGGGACAACTCATCGGCGCGAATGATCTTCTGATCGCTGCACATGCCCGGAGCATCGGCACTGTCATGGTGACGAATAACGAGAAGGATTTCGGGCGTGTGAGAGGGCTAAAAGTCGAGAATTGGACAAAGTAATCGGTAAGAAATTTATGCATCGCCGGGAGGCCATTACCCGGATAGTTGGCCTCGTTCC
>CANIIN010000369.1 GCA_947467405.1 Betaproteobacteria bacterium
CCGTCGTTCGGGTATCGCTTCGGCCGAAAATGATGAGAGGGCGGATCAATGATCGCCTATATCATCCGACGCCTCATTTACTCGGTGTTCATACTCATCGGCGTCAATCTGCTGACGTTCTGGCTGTTTTTCGCAGTCAATACGCCGGACGACATGGCTCGCATGCAACTTGGCGCCAAGCGGGTGACGCCGGAAGCCATTGCCAACTGGAAGGCGGACAGAGGCTACGACAGGCCGTTGCTGTACAACTCTGCCGCGGAAGGCGGTAAGTCCCTTACCGATACGATCTATTTCAGCAAGTCCGTCGAGATGTTCCGCCTGAATTTCGGATTCGCCGACGACGGGCGCGACATTGCCAATGAGATCGGCAGGCGCATGTGGCCCAGCCTGGCCCTGGCGTTGCCGGTATTCCTCATAGGGATGTGTCTGTACATCACCTTTGCGCTCCTCATGGCGTTCTTTCGCGCGACGTATATCGATTTCTGGGGCGTCGTGCTGTGCGTTGCGATGATGTCCATATCGACACTTTTCTACACCATCGGTGGCCAATACCTCATCGCCGACATCTGGCGACTGGTGCCCATTTCCGGCTATGCCGGGGCACCGGATGCGCTCAAGTTCCTGGTGCTGCCGGTACTGGTGGGGGTCGTGGGAGGCATCGGTTCCGGTGCGCGCTGGTACCGGACAATCTTTCTTGAAGAGGTCGGCAAGGATTACGTTCGTACTGCACGGGCCAAGGGATTGTCGGAATCGGCGGTGTTCTTCAGGCATATCCTTCGCAACGCCCTGATACCGATACTGACCGGAGCGGTCGTGGCCATTCCGCTGCTGTTCATGGGTAGCCTCATTTCCGAGTCCTTCTTCGGCATTCCGGGGCTCGGCAGCTACACCATCGAAGCTATCCAGCGGCAGGACTTCGGTATCGTCCGGTCGATGGTTTTCATCGGTTCGGCGCTGTACATCCTCGGTCTGCTGCTGACAGATATTTCCTACACCATCGTCGATCCTCGAATACGGATGGACTGAATGCTTCTTCCCGTCATCCTCTGGACCGATGCGCTGGTCTTTCTGCTGCTGGCAATCTTGGCATGGTATGGCGTGCACGCATCGCGTGACGAGAACCTGCGTTCCCAGTGGGGATCGGTATTCCGGTCGCCGGCGGCGATGAGTGCGGCGGTGGTCATGATCGTTTTTGTTGCGGTTGGACTGCTGGACTCGGTTCACTACCGGCCGGCACTCGACGCCGCCGGCGCCGCCGGGCGGACATCGTCTACTCCGGTTGCGTACGCGCCCGAGGTGCGCAGTGTGCTTGACGAGCTGTTGAATGATGTCGCGTCCCGCAAGGAGAGGACCTATTCGGCACCGCTTGCGACCAGAGCCTATTCCAAGGAAACCGTGACGCTCGTCGATGGCACGCAGAGCAGGGAATTCCCGAGGCTGCGGCATGGCGGGGCGCATCTTGGAGACAACGATGATCGCTGGAATGTCGATGTGGCGTTGAAGATATTGCGGGGCATTTCCGTCGCGCTCGTATTCTGGCTCGTCGCCGTGACGATCGTCATGCTCGCCAGCCGGGGGCGATCGGCTTCCAGCATCGAAGTGGACGAAACAATTGGCAGTCATGCCGCAGCGATCTGGAGCGGTCGCGCCGACGTCGCCTGGCGTGCCGCATTGCTGACGCTCGGCGCCATGCTGATCGTCTGCATACCGCTCATGGTGCTGGCCGGCCATTACCACGTGCTCGGAACCGACAAGGTCGGACAGGACGTGCTCTACCTGTCATTGAAGAGCGTGCGTACGGCGTTGGTCATCGGTACGCTCACCACCCTCGTGATGCTGCCGTTTGCGGTGCTGCTGGGCATCATGGCGGGCTATTTCCGCGGCTGGGTGGATGACGTCATCCAGTATCTCTACACCACGCTCAATTCCATACCGGGCGTGCTGCTGATTGCCGCGGCGGTTCTCGTGCTGCAGGTGCAGATCGAGATGCACCCGAACCTTTTCCCGACCGCGGCACAGCGAGCCGATTTTCGCCTGCTGTTCCTGTGCATCATTCTCGGCATTACCAGTTGGACAGGCCTGTGCCGACTGCTTCGTGGCGAAACGCTGAAATTGCGCGAACTGGAGTATGTGCAGGCCGCGCGTGCGTTTGGCGCCTCAAGTTGGGGAATCATGCGCCGGCATATCCTGCCAAACGTGATGCACATCGTCCTGATTTCCGTGGTGATGGATTTTTCGGGACTTGTACTGGCCGAGGCGGTCCTCTCCTATGTCGGTGTGGGCGTCGATCCCGGCATGATCAGTTTTGGCACCATGATCAACGCCGCCCGTCTGGAAATGGGACGGGAACCCGTCGTCTGGTGGTCACTGGCCAGCGCGTTCCTATTCATGCTGCTGATGGTGCTTGCAGCGAACCTGTTTTCAGACGCGGTCAGGGACGCATTTGATCCACGCACGCGTGCAAGAGGGGTAGCGGCACCATCGCCCCAGGGGGCCTCTGGTGGCTGAATCCATGCTTCGCGTCGAGGGATTGAAGACCTCAATCGATTTGGGGCATGCGCATCTGCGCGCCGTGGACGGGATCGATCTGGATCTTCGTCGTGGTGAAACGCTGGCGGTCGTGGGCGAGTCCGGATGCGGCAAAAGCATGGCGGCGCTGTCCATCCTGCGCCTGCTCCCCGACGCAGCGCAGATCGACGGAGGATCCGCCGTGCTCGGGGGATCCGATGTATTGAGGCTTCCAGAGTCAGCCATGCGAGACGTGCGCGGGCGACGTATCGGCATCGTTTTCCAGGAGCCGGGCACCAGCCTCAATCCGGTGATGACGGTTGGTGCCCAGATATCGGAGGTTCTCAACAGACACTCGCCACGGAGCGGCGATGCGGGCAGGAGGGTCATGGAGCTCCTCGCGGATGTCGGCATTCCGGAGCCAGCGCGTCGACTCGGTGAATATCCCTTCCAACTGTCAGGTGGAATGAAACAGCGGGTCATGATCGCGATGGCGCTGGCCGCTGATCCGGATGTGCTGATCGCAGATGAACCAACCACCGCGCTGGACGTCACCATTCAGGCGCAGGTGCTGGATCTGCTTCGGGATCTGCAGACCAGACGAGGCATGTCGATCCTGCTGATCACCCATGACCTGGGTATTGTGGCTCGCATGGCGCACCGCGTTGCCGTGATGTATGCCGGACAGATTGTTGAGATTGCCGATCGCGAGCGATTTTTCGGCAGTCCTTCACATCCGTATTCGCGCAAGCTCTTCGCTGCATTGCCTGGACCTGAAGCCCGGGGGCAACTGGCCGTCATTCGTGGGCAGGTTCCGGCTTTGACCAGGCCCTTTTCAGAATGCCGATTCGCCGACCGTTGCGATTTTGCGGCGGCCGCCTGTCGCGACGGTGAGCCGCGACTGCTGCCATTCGATGCGAACTCCCCGGATGCACACCGGGTTCGCTGCGTGATGCTGACGAGTGGCATCGATATGTCGGCCAGTGTGGCTTCGATCAGCTCCGGGCAGATGGACGCGTCCTCGAGCACGTCCGCAAGCGCGGTACTCGAAGCCAGGGATCTTGCAGTGCATTTTCCGATACGCAAAGGATTGCTTGCGCGAACGCGTGGCAGCGTCAAGGCGGTCGATGGAGTGTCGTTCGAACTGCACGCCGGCAAAACGCTGGCGCTGGTCGGTGAGTCTGGCTGCGGCAAGACCACCGTTGGCA
>CANIIN010000370.1 GCA_947467405.1 Betaproteobacteria bacterium
AAGGCAATTCATTTTTAAAACACGTTTCTTAGAGTGCATCGATGACCGAAACACTGAATATCAGCCAGTGGAATGATGTTGCTTACGTTGGATTGTTTGCAGCATTGATTGTCGTCGCTGGTATGGTTTCCGGTGTGGCGAGTTTTTATCTGAATGCCCGGTCTGGTTGGCGGTTGGACACCACAGTCTTGCGCGAAATCATGATCGGACTGATTTCGGCTATCACCTTTCCATTGATTCTGAGTCTGCTGTCCAGTTCGCTGATCAGTACCTCGCGGCTCAGCCAGCTGGATTATCTGCGGCTTTTCTGCCTTGCGGTTTGCTACACGCTGATGGTGCGGCGCCTGTTCTGGGATCTGCTGACCAACTCTCAAGCCAGCCTGCACAATGACGGGGTTTTGTCCCTGTTTGATCTGGAAATTCTTCGCAGCGTGGAGCGTACGGCCCCATTGCATGATGTGCTTCCGGACCTGCCGGGGGATCTTGGTGCGGCGCCACAAAAAGTCGCATTGCGGATCCGGGACCTGCTGAACAAGGGCCTGCTGGGGTTGCGAGTCAACGGTGATAACAAGAGCGAGCTTTTTGTCACCGCATCGGGGTGGTCCGGGATCAACAGGACGTTGAAAAATGCTGAAATCCCCTGAGCGGATATGCCAAGCGAAAACATCGCTGAGCATGTCGGGCTATGCGCCTCATGATTGGGTGGCCATGGCCAGCCCAATACCCGTCGATGCTTGCGCATAAAAAAAAGCCCTGCTGAAAAATGGAAAATTTCCAGCAAATCGTAGGCCTCTCTCAGTCGATAAAAGATCTGCAGCGAATGATCACGCTGTTCGCTGCGTCTTCGGCGACGGTGCTGGTTCAGGGCGAAAGCGGAACGGGCAAGGAGTTGGTGGCCCAGGCGTTGCATCGAACTTCAGTTCGCAGGGCCAATGCGTTTGTGCCGGTTAACTGTGCCGCGATCCCCAAGGATCTGCTCGAAAGCGAGCTTTTCGGCCATCGCAAGGGGGCTTTTTCAGGCGCGATCGCAGACCGCATGGGGAGATTCGAACTAGCCGATAGCGGGACGATTTTCCTCGATGAAGTCGGTGACATGTCTCTTGACCTGCAATCCAAGATGCTGCGGGTGTTGCAGGAAGGCGTCATCGACCCGGTAGGATCGACGCGGCAGATTCGCATTGATGTGCGGGTCATTGCGGCGACACACAGGGATCTTGAGGCGGAGTGCGCTGCAGGTCGATTCAGGGAAGATCTCTACTATCGCCTGAATGTCCTGCCGATCACTGTTCCCCCATTGCGGGAGCGTTCAGAGGATATCGCTGTCCTGGCGTCACATTTCGCCTCACGGCATTCTGCTCCGGGAATCCCACCGGTCGGTTTTGAGCAGGAATTCCTGGATATCCTGAAGTCATACTCATGGCCGGGAAATATCAGGGAAATGTCCAATCTGGTGCATCGGCTGAGTGTCTTGTATCCTGGTCAGAAGCTGAAATGGCGCAAGATTCCGATGCAGATGTTTCCCCGAAAGCTGCGCGACATCCTGCCGGCTGCAGGCGAGATTTCTTCAACTCCGGATCTTGTGTCGGAGCAGGTTGTGGGAATGCGATCCCAGGCGGTCGGTCCGGCGGGGCGGAACCTCGCAGAGGGCGGGATTCCCAGTGCGGACTACGACATCGATAATCCCGTCGAGGAGATCATCATGATTGCCAGCGGCAAGCGTGATTTTCCGGATGCGGGCGTTCCCCTGAAGGAGCATCTGGCCGATCTGGAGAAGAAGATCATCTCGCATGCTTTGAGTCACGCTGGCGGCAACATCACCCGGACAGCTCAGCTGCTAAAGCTGCAGAGGACAACTCTCATCCAGAAAATGAACAAGTTGAAGGAGGAGGGGGATGATGAATATGACGCGCTGCGGTCGCTGTCCTCTGCCGGTGGGGGATAGGAGCGGGGGGCGTTTTTCAGGCGCGATTGTGCTGCGCAGAATCGGCGGCAAGCGTTCGCCGCCATGCCGATGCTGAATGGTGCCGGATTGTTCAGTCTGAGCGGAGGGCTTGCATGGCATATGCGCGCATTACGCCACCGAAAGGGATGGAGCCAGTTCATTGCAGCAGTCAACTGGTGGCTGGGAACCTGGAATCATGGGTGCAAGGGACTGTTGCTGCTCGGGCCGAGCGCTGGATGGTGCCTTCAGGGTTCCTTCCTGGCCGGCTTCCAGCGTATCCATGCAATCGATCTTGATCCGCTGGCGCCGGCTTTTTTCAAGCGCCTGCATGGATCGGACCTCGGGCGTGTCGGGACGACCCTGACCTGGGAACGCGCGGACTTCTTTGAGAGGCTGGACGATCTTCTCCGCTTGTATCCCGGGCATGCCATATTGTTTTCCAATGTCCTTGGGCAGCACGCCCTTCATCAACGTGAGCCGGGACGCGCCGAGTCTGATCTGAAGGCACTGGCGACACGCCTTCTGGGACGGCAGTGGGCGTCCTTTCATGATCGGCTGTCTGGAACATGGCCGACAGGACGGCCTATCCCTGCCCCATTTCGGCTTGAGAAAGCCGAAGAGGCGACCGTTCTGGCCGCACGCGTGGCTGGTCAAGGGGAATGGATCGATCATCTGACGACTCATGTGCTGCCGGATAACTGCAAGCGCATCGTGATGCCTTGGCCCATTACGCCAGGCAAGCTGCACTGGATCGAAGCCGGCCATGTTGCCTGAGCATTCAACACCGGTTCTGGTGGCTGCTGTGGGCCGCCGCGGGCCTGGCCATGGTGACGCGAAAGCCGTGTCCCGGAAAGCCCCCCAAGCCGCACGGTCGGCGCCTTACGGATTGCGCCTGATGCTGATGCTTGCCGCGTGTGCGTTGAGCGCTTGCGGTGTGGGCGACTCGTCAGACCCGGGAATGCAAGTCTTCAAGGATGGGCGATATGCGGAAGCTGCAAAAATATGGAAAAAGGCTGCCCGCGAGGATGACCCTGTGGCCCAGTTCAATCTGGGGCGCTTGTATGAAAGCGGGACGGGGGTCAAGCAAAACTACGAGGCGGCAGGTGTCTACTATTCGGGGGCGGCCAAGAAGAATCATCCCTATGCGCAAGGCAGCCTGGCCGTGTTGTACGCCTACGGACGCGGGGTACCGCAGGATTTTGTGCAGTCCTATGCCTGGTCAACCATCGCCGCCGCGAACTATCCAAAGTGGGCGCGTGAAGAGCGCTCGGCAGCCATTCGTAACCGCGATATCGTGGCCGCCAGGATGTCTGCGCAGGAATTGATAGCCGCCCAACGTGCCATCGAGGAATTGCAAGGCATCCTGAATCAATAAGCTGGGTGCTGATGCCGGACATGCCAGGGTGCTTGCCCCCTTGTTCAGTAAATCCCTAGAAAGGCGGTTTGATCATTTTTCCGCAGTACGCCTTGATCATGACGATACTGCGCTTGTCGCTCAAGGTCACGGACTGGATGAACTCTCCCGTGACGCGGTTGAGGTTGAATTGCTCCCCGGTGATCATCGCCCCGTAGCGCTCGAAAAGAGCGGGACGACTGACGACAATATCCCCGGATTGGTTGACGGCAAGAGTGCCCTTGCGTGTTTCGGAAATGGCAAGCTGCCCCTGATACCAGCCCGTCTTGTCGTCCAGGTTGATGCCGGCAACAAATGTCTGATTGAGCATTCTCGGCGGCGCGTCAAAGCCATTGGCGGGAAATGCAT
>CANIIN010000371.1 GCA_947467405.1 Betaproteobacteria bacterium
ATCAGCGCGACGCGGCCATCAAAGCGCAAATCGGCCATGCGCAACTTCAATGTTCAGCATCGTTCGGTCCCGTGGTGTTGACGCATCAAGTTGCAAGGGTGCAGGGTATGTCGGCGCGGCTACTCGGCGACTCCGCCATGCTGACGAAGGCGGCGGCGCTGCTTGGGTGGAACGGCATCACGACGGTGGTGTATGCCGATGTTGTCCCAGATCACGAGATCGCCGGTTCTCCATTGATGGGTAAAGTGCGGCGCGTTCCGGTCGGTGTGCTCGCGCAACATCTTCAGTATGCGGTCGCTCTCGGCACGATCCAGCCCGATGATGCGGTCCACCGAATCATTCGCATAGATGGAGCGGCGGCCCGTCTGCGGGTGCGGAATGAATAGCGGATGCATCGCATCACCGAGGCGGGGCTGCTCGTCGGGGCCGGGCAGTCGCGGATCGTAGAAGGCCAACTGGCGGAATTCCAGCTCGCTTCTCAGGTCGCGCGGCAGCATTTCGTAGGCGGTGTACATGTCGCGGAATATGGTTGGCACCGCACCGGGCTCGAAGTCCATGGCTTCAAGGACGCTGATGATCTTGAGTTGCGGCTTGTGCGCCTGGTCGGTGTGCCAGATCAGTTCGGAAGCGCCGTATTCGCTGGGTGCGTAGTAGGTGCTTCCGGTGTTGTCGGCGGCGCGCTGGATGTTGTGGCGATTCTCCTTCATCAGTTCGCTCGCCGGGCCGGTCTGATCAAGGTGCTTGCGGTAGTGGAATTTCCCGTCTTCGGTATCGAGCACAAGGCGCCCGAAGCAACGCAGGAACGTGTCGAGTTCCTGCTCAGACGGACTTGGCTGTCCCCTGAACAGAATCAGCAGATGCCGACGCAGGGCGATGGTCAGCAGGCGAATGGACTCGGCATCGTGGCGGCCCCATTCCAGGCCATTGACCTCCACGCCGAACGGGGCGCCGGGTATCGGCGTGAAACGCAGTTGCGCGGCAAGCGATTGTTCCTTCTCCAAGGCGCCCATATGTCCTCCTCCAAGGTCAACATAGCGATGATGAGTGTCGATGCCGACGTCAGTCCAATCGGATTGGCCTCGCCTGCTCATCGGTCCTTACCTATAGCAGATTCATGAATTTCCGGTCGCGGCGCCATTTTTTGTCTACGCTGCGGAAGAACCGCGCTTCGATCCGGCGATGAGGGAGCTGCTGCAATCAATGACCTGATTGCCGGGGCGAAGTGCTTGGAGATGCCCGCCAATCGGGCATCTCGGGGCCATCGCCGTTGCCGAGTGAGGGCTGGAACGGCCTGTGCATGGGCAGGGCGGCGGCAACGCACACCCGACAGGTGAAGGCGGCTCAGGCCGCTTTCTTCTTCCGTCCCAGCACGTTGGCGAGGTACTTGCCGGTGGAGCTGGCCGGATTGGCAGCCACCTCTTCCGGCGTGCCCTGCGCCACGATCTGCCCGCCGCCGCCGCCTCCTTCGGGGCCGAGGTCGATGATCCAGTCGGCGGTCTTGATGACGTCCAGATTGTGCTCGATCACCACCACGGTGTTGCCGTGGTCGCGCAGGGCGTGCAGCACGTTAAGCAGCAGGTCGATGTCCTTGAAGTGCAGACCAGTGGTCGGTTCATCCAGGATGTACAGTGTGCGGCCGGTATCGCGCTTGGACAGTTCGAGGGACAGCTTGACGCGCTGCGCTTCGCCGCCCGACAGCGTGGTCGCGGACTGGCCGAGCTGCACGTAGCCCAGGCCCACTTCCAGCAGGGTGTGCAGCTTGCGCTCTACCACCGGCACGGCCTGGAAGAAGCCGTGCGCCTGCTCGACGGTCATCTGCAGCACCTCGTCGATGGTCTTGCCCTTGTAGTGGATGTCCAGCGTCTCGCGGTTGTAGCGCTTGCCGTGGCAGACGTCGCACGGCACGTAGATGTCGGGCAGGAAGTGCATCTCCACCTTCAGCACGCCGTCGCCCTGGCAGGCTTCGCAGCGTCCACCCTTGACGTTGAACGAAAAACGCCCCGGTCCGTAGCCGCGCTCGCGCGCCGTGGGCACGCCGGCGAACAGTTCGCGGATCGGTGTGAACAGGCCGGTGTAGGTGGCCGGGTTGGAGCGCGGCGTGCGGCCGATGGGGCTCTGGTCGACGTTGATGACCTTGTCGAAGAACTCCATGCCGATGATCTGGTCGTGCAGCGCGGGTTCGGCGGTCGAGCCGTACAGGTGGTGCGCGATGGCCGCGTAGAGCGTGTCGTTGATGAGCGTGGACTTGCCCGAGCCCGATACGCCGGTGATGCAAACGAACAACCCCAGCGGCAGGTCGAGCGTGACGTTCTTGAGATTGTTGCCGCGCGCGCCCAGCAGCTTCAGCATGCGGTTGGCATCGGGCTTGCGGCGCTTCTTCGGCACCGGGATCTGCATCTTGCCGGACAGGAACTGCCCGGTGAGCGATTCCGCGTTCGCCATGATGTCGGCCGGCGTGCCTTCGGCGATGACGCGGCCGCCGTGCTCGCCGGCGCCGGGGCCCATATCGACCACATGGTCGGCGCACAGGATGGCGTCTTCGTCGTGTTCCACCACGATCACGGTGTTGCCGAGGTCGCGCAGGTGCTTCAGCGTCTCGAGCAGTCGGCTGTTGTCGCGCTGATGCAGGCCGATGGACGGTTCATCCAGCACGTACATCACGCCGGTGAGGCCGGAGCCGATCTGGCTGGCCAGGCGTATGCGCTGCGCTTCGCCACCGGACAGCGAATCGGCGGAGCGATCCAGCGACAGGTAATCGAGTCCGACGTTGACCAGGAAGCCGAGACGCGACGCGATCTCGTTGATGATGCGTTCGGCGATGGCCTGCTTGGCGCCGGGCAGCTTGAGGGTGCTGAAGAAGGCGAGGCTGTCCTTCAGCGGCAGCGCCGACAGCTCGAAAATGGGCCGGTCGTCTCCGGTCGGGCCGACGCGCACGTGGCGCGCCTCGGTGCACAGGCGCGTGCCGTTGCAGGCCGGGCAGGCCTTGTTGTTCAGGAATTTGGCGAGTTCCTCGCGCACCACGACGGAATCGGTTTCCTTGTAGCGCCGCTCGAGGTTGGGAATGATGCCCTCGAAGGGGTGTTCCTTGATGGTGGTGCGTCCGCGCTCGTTCAGATAGGAAAAGGCAATCTTCTCCTTGGTGCCGTTCAGCACGATGTCCTGCGTTTCCTCGGGCAGTTTCTCGAACGGCTTCTCGACGTCGAACTTGAAGTGCTGGCCGAGGCTGGTGAGCATCTGGAAGTAGAACTGGTTGCGACGGTCCCAGCCCTTGATGGCGCCGCTGGCCAGCGACAGGCCGGGGTGCGCCACGACGCGGCGCGGATCGAAGAAGGTGATGCTGCCCAGTCCGTCGCAATCCGGGCAGGCGCCCATGGGATTGTTGAACGAGAACAGGCGCGGTTCCATCTCGGCGATGGAGTGGCTGCACACCGGGCAGGCGAACTTGGCCGAGAACAGATGCTCGGCCGTGCTGTCCATTTCCACGGCCAGCGCGCGGCCGTCGGCATGGCGCAATGCGGTCTCGAAAGACTCGGCGATGCGCTGCTTGGCGTCGGCACGCACCTTGATGCGGTCGATCACGACGTCCACGGTGTGCTTGCTGTTCTTGGCCAGTTTCGGCACCGCGTCGATTTCATGCACCTTGCCGTCGATGCGCACGCGCACGAAACCCTGTGCCTTCAGGTCAT
>CANIIN010000372.1 GCA_947467405.1 Betaproteobacteria bacterium
CCTGATGGTGTGGTCGCCGCTGGCCGGTGGCCTGCTGTCCGGCAAGTTCGGGCCGGGCGCACCAACGGCTGAAGGCGCGCGTCGTACCAGCTTCGATTTCCCGCCGGTGAACACCGAGCGCGCCTGGGCCTGCGTGGACGTGATGCGCGACATCGGCAAGGCGCATGGCGTGTCGGTGGCGCGTGTGGCGCTGGCCTGGACGCTGGCGAAAAAGCACGTCATGAGCGTGATCATCGGCGCCAAGACCGTGGCGCAGATGGAAGACAACATCGCCGCGACCGAACTCGCGCTGACTGAGGATGAGATGGCGCGGCTGGACAAGGTCAGCGCCTTGCCGTCGGAATATCCGGGCTGGATGCTGGAGCGCCAGGCGGGCTATCGCAAGCGCTGAAGATTACATGGATGTGCCTGAAGAATGGCTCCAGACAAGGATCTTCAAGGCATTCCTTCAGGCAATGGCCTGCGCTGATGCGTCGGTACTCAACGTTGCGGCGTCTGCCCGGCTGCGCAGCGCGCGCAGAGGCAGGCCGCGCCGCCCGATAGGTTGGGCACATCGGGTCCAGGCACTTCGGGTCGGGACACCCTGGCGAGCACATCCGCGCCGATCTTCACCTGCATGCACCAGCATTCGGGTTGCGCGCCGCCGACCTGTGTCATGGCGCAATCGTTGCCGCCGCCGCAGAGGGGGCAGATGCTCTTGGCGGGTGGGGTGTTCATGGCAGCGGGCGTCTGGATTCGTTTACGGAGGGGAGGAGGACATTCAAGGACTGTTTCCTGCTGAAGTCCGGGCTCAGCAGCTCACGCATCGCTCGCTGTCGCGAGGCGATCCATGACTCACCCGCGCGACGCCCTGACGAAGGCGATGGACGCCAGGAAGATCGGCAGGTCTTTCTCGTAATCCTTCGAGTCGGCGTGGTTGATCTGTATCCACTCGCGCGTGCTGGCGCGGCCCTTGGGCTCGAACGCCACCACGTTGTTGTTGGAGAACTGCAGGTTGGCCGCTTCGCCGCCCGACAGCCGCAGGCCCACGCCGCCGTTGCAGATGCAGGCGAACATCTTCTTGCCGACGAAGTAGGCGGGCAGGCCGGTCATGTCGCCGATCTCGACGCCGGGCAGCTTGCCGATGAGCTTGTCGAGGACGGCCTTGTGGGAGAGGTCCAAGGGATTCGTAGTCAAGATGCTTTGTCTTCCGTTGTTGTGTCGGCCGTTCTGCAGGCGAAGTGGCCGACCTTGATCATATTGCGCAAGGGCTGAGCGCGCCTACTGCCAGCCTTGCTGCCAGACCTGCGTGTCCTGCAGCTCCCGCCATGCCATCCGGCGAACCTTTTTCGTCATGACGGCCTCGAGTTCCACCCACTCGACCTTGCCGCCCTCCACCGCCGGTTCGATGACTCGGGTGACCAGAAAGTGCTTCTGCCGGCCGACCGGCTTGACGGCTGTCCACTTGCTGAGGAGGAGTTTCTTCGGGTGGAGGGCTGTCATCGGCGTCAACCTTACCGCACATCCGGAATCCTGGCCGCGTCCGATCGCGTGAGGTTGTCCGTCATCTATGAAAGCCGGTGGCGGCGGCGTATATTGAATTGGCGCTCTGCTTGTTCGGGGCGGTGGTCTTTGCGGACTTTCCCAGGAGGCAGAAAATGGATCTCACCGTACATTGCCCGTCCTGCGGCGGGCGGACCACGGCGGAACAGCGCCAGGTCGAGTCGCCCGGCTATGTCATCTGTCCGTACTGCCGGAAGAAAATACCGTTGCAGCGCGGGGCGGACGGCGAGCCGCCGGCGCCGGGCGACGGCGCTGGATAGGGATGGATCGAGGTCGTGGTGCCGCTTGCCGTGACGGTCGCCGTGCTTCGCGTCATGACACCTGCCGTGACACCTGTTTGGCCCCCGGATTTTCCCTTGACCCCTCGGGGTCGGGGCGTATAATCGCGCCGAAAATGACGACCGGGAACATGACTCTTTCCTCCTCTCCGAATGCCGCCCCGATGACCCTCTCCGGCCGCGGCGTTCTGTCGTCTTCTGCTCTCGTGGTCCTGTGAAACCGCGACCCCGACCCGGCTGTGTCAGTCGGTCTGCAGTGATCCCAGTTGCAACGCTGTCGTCGGCGCACGCGTGCCTGACGACGGTAGCCCGCGCCTGATCGCCCGGCCGTCCTGCGCGACCCCCGTTCCTTTTTCGATTGATCCGTCCCCTTTCCGGAGACCCGCATGAAATTCCGCTTTCCCATCGTCATCATCGACGAGGACTTCCGCTCCGAGAACACCTCGGGCCTGGGCATCCGCGCGCTGGCCAAGGCGCTGGAAGACGAGGGCATGGAGATCCTGGGGGTCACCAGCTACGGCGACCTGTCGCAGTTCGCCCAGCAGCAGAGCCGCGCCAGCGCCTTCATCCTGTCCATCGACGACGAGGAGTTCACACCGGGCCCGGAGCTCGACCCGGCGGTGCTGAACCTCCGAAAATTCATCGATGAAATCCGCTTCCGCAACGCCGACATCCCGATCTACCTGTACGGCGAGACGCGCACCTCGCGGCACATTCCCAATGCGGTGCTGCGCGAACTGCACGGCTTCATCCACATGTTCGAGGACACCCCGGAATTCGTGGCGCGGCACATCATCCGCGAGGCGCGCGCCTACCTCGACGGCCTGTCGCCGCCGTTCTTTCGCGCGCTGGTGCATTACGCCAACGACGGCTCGTACTCGTGGCATTGCCCGGGGCACTCCGGCGGCGTGGCTTTCCTGAAAAGCCCGGTGGGCCAGATGTTCCACCAGTTCTTCGGCGAGAACATGCTGCGCGCCGACGTGTGCAACGCGGTGGATGAACTCGGCCAGTTGCTGGACCACACCGGTCCGGTGGCGGCCTCGGAACGCAACGCGGCGCGCATCTTCGGCGCCGACCACTGCTTCTTCGTCACCAACGGCACCTCCACCTCGAACAAGATGGTGTGGCACGCCAACGTCGCCCCCGACGACATCGTGGTGGTGGACCGCAACTGCCACGTGTCCATCCTGCACGCCATCACCATGACCGGCGCCATCCCGGTGTTCCTCACGCCTAAGCGCAACCACCTCGGCATCATCGGTCCGATCCCGCTGGAAGAATTCAGCCCCGAGAACATCCAGAGGAAGATCGAGGCCAATCCGTTCGCACGCGCCGTGAAGCACAAGAAGCCGCGCATCCTGACCATCACGCAGAGCACCTACGACGGCATCCTGTACAACGTCGAGATGCTCAAGCAGACGCTGGGTTCGTCCATCGACACGCTGCACTTCGACGAGGCCTGGCTGCCGCATGCCACGTTCCATGACTTCTACAAGGACATGCACGCCATCGGCCGCAACCGGCCGCGCTCCAAGGACGCGATGATTTTCGCCACGCACTCCACGCACAAGCTGCTGGCCGGCATTTCGCAGGCCTCGCAGATCATCGTGCAGGAGTCGGAGAACCGCAAACTCGACCGCCACTCGTTCAACGAGGCCTACCTGATGCACACCTCCACCAGCCCGCAGTACGCCATCATCGCCTCGTGCGACGTGGCCGCGGCCATGATGGAGCCGCCCGGGGGCACCGCGCTGGTCGAGGAGTCGATCGTCGAGGCGCTGGATTTCCGCCGCGCCATGAAGAAGGTCGACGACGAGTGGGGCAAGGACTGGTGGTTCAAGGTCTGGGGCCCGGA
>CANIIN010000373.1 GCA_947467405.1 Betaproteobacteria bacterium
CGTTTTCCGAGCGCTGCTTTTCGAGTTCTTCGTGATGACGCTTCACCGGCCCGTAGGCGCGGTCGCAGGCGCGGCGGAAGCGCTCCCACAGGCCCTTGGGCGACGAGCCCTGGCCCTTGTCCAGCGCCTGCCAGCGCGCCTGCAGGTCACGCACCGCGGCGGCGATGGCGTCCATCGGCAGGATGTCCTGCGGCGCGGTATCGGCGTCCGGTACCGAATCGGCATCTGCAACGACTGCGGCGGAGACTTCCGCCACCGTCGTCTGTCCGACCGGCCAGGCCCAGGCCGGCAATGTCGACACGGCCAGCGGCGCAACGAAAGCTGGCTCGCTCGATTGCTCGACCGCCTGCGCTCCAACGGGCCAGGCCCAGGCCGGTAATGTCGACACGGCCAGTGGCGCAACGAAAACCGGCTCGCTCGACGGCTCGACTGCCTGCGCGCCAACGGGCCACGGCCAGGCCGGCTGTTCGCTCTTGGCAACACTGGCCTTTTCCTGTCGCGTCACGCGCTGCGCCAGCGCCTCAGCCTCGCGCAACAGCGCTTCGCGCGCCTGCACATTGGCAAAACGCTTCCATTCGTTCATCTTCGCCAGCCGCTCATGGCAGCGCTTGATGCGGAAGTCCAGCGCCGCGGGCACCGGGCGCACGCCGGCGGGCCGCTCGGCGGCCAGCTTTTCCTTGAGGGTATTGGCGGTGTCGTTGGCCTGCTGGTGCTGGCCCTTGTCGAGCAATTGCTCCATCAACTTGACCAGCGCTTCGATTTCACCGCGGTACTGCTGTTCCACTGCGCGATGGGCGTCGGCCAGTTGGCGCGAGGCGACGTCGAGCACGGATTGCGCGGCCTGCACGTCGGCTTCCAGCGCGGCGCGCAAGGCGGTGCGTACGATGGCGGCGCCGCGGGCGAATTCTTCGCGCCAGGCCGGCGTCAGCATGGCGGCTTGTTCGGTTTCCGACGCGGCGCGCAGCGCTTCGACCATCTGCCGCGCTTTCGCCAGCGCGGTGCTTTCGATGCCGAGAATGGCGTGGCGCTCGACCAGACGGCCCAGCGCGCCGGACAGCGCTTCGCTTTCCTTGGGCAGATTGGCGATGGCGGGTTGCGACAGCTTCGCCGCCAGCACTTCGCGTTCCGCGACCAGCGCGGCAAAGGCGTCGGCTTCCACCGCCGCATCCGCTTCGGAGCGCGCGGCCAGATCGGCGAAGGCGGCTTTCAGGCGCTCGGCATCGCGCCAGGTCTCGGCCTGTTCGCGCAGCAGGTTGCGCGCCCGTTCGGTGAGCGTGTTGTGGCGCGCCTGCAGCGCGGCGAAGGCGGTTTCGTCCTGCGCCGGCGACGGCGCGAGCGTTGCCCATTCACGTTCGGCCGTGGTGAAGGCGGTGGTGGTCAGCTCGTGGCGGGCCAGCAGGCCCTCCAGCCGTTCGCACAGGTGTGCGGCGGCGCGTTCGGTTTCGCGCGCCGCCTGCAACTGGTCGGCGCGATCGCGGGCGGCGCGATAGATGCCGCGCTGCTTGTCGCGGAAATCGTGTGCGATGGATTCCAGTGCCGCCACGTCGTGCATGTGGCGCAGGGCGACCACGCGCGCGTCGATGGCGCCCTTGCCTCGCGCCACGCGGGCGCGATCGGCATCGTCCGTCAGCGAATGCACCAATGCGGTGGCCAGCGCTTCGCTCTTCACATGCCCGACCAGTTCGATGCGTAACGCCAGCGGCGCGGCCAGCAGCATCGCCACCGTATCGTTTGATGCCATGGCGGCTTCATCCAGTGCACTGTCGTCCAGAATCTGACCCAGTCGCGTGGCGAGGCTGGCTTCGTCGCCGGCCTTGCCTGACCCCGCGAGTCGCAGCAATGCGTCCCCCGCCAGCAACGCGATGGCGGCGTGACGCACCGCTGCATCGTTTTCGCCCAGCGCCAGTTGCTCGAGCATCGGGTCGTTCGGCGGCAACTTGGACAGCGCGGCCAGCTTCTGCTCGCTGCTGGCCGTGTCCCAGTTGATCTGGCTTGAAAAAATTCCGGAGAACATGCTCATGAGTAAGACAACACCTGCTTTCTAGGCACGGATCGATTGAGTGGAGAAGTCGGACGGGCGGGGCGGTGGCGTGTCCGATGGTGCGTCCGATGGTTCTTCATCGGGCAAGCCGGCGCGACGCTGCGGGTTCGCTCGACATGGCGTCCGCCATTTTAACCAACAGTGCAGCGAGTTCGGGTGGTTTTCATGCGTCGATCGCAATGGGTGTTGCCCGTGCCGCCGGTCGATCCGATCATCAGTCGACCAACTCTCGACGCCTGGGTACAGACTGCGGCATGCCAAGTCTGTTCGTGAGCGGCCTCGATGCGCTGCCGTGGCGCTGGCCGGCGCGGCATGGCGACATGGGAGAAATACCTGAAGATCCGCGCCAGATGGCCATCTGCAAGGCATTACTCTGCCTCGAGGGGGCTCAGATGACGCGCGTCAGCAGGGCGAGAATCGCCGACAGCAGCAGCGTCGACGCCAGCGGCAGGGGATAGTTCTGCCCGCGCCAGCGCAGCACGAAGTCGCCCGGCAGGCGGCCCAGGCCGAAGCGCTGCAGCATGGGGCGCAGCGCACCGACCAGCACCAGCCCGATCACCAGTGCGACCAGCCACTTCAGCATGCCCCCTCCCGACGTGGGGTGGCCCCATGGACGTGTGGGGCGCGATGGATGTGATGGCGGGTCGGGTGCATGCCGGCATTGTAGACTGTGGCTCGTCCACGGCCTGCCGACCACGTTTCCTCAGGCCTTCATCACCGGAGCAAGTCATGATCGATCTCTATACGTGGAGCACGCCAAACGGCCGCAAGGTGTCCATCATGCTCGAGGAGTGCGCGCTGCCGTACCGCGTGCACCGCATTGACATCGGCCGTGGCGACCAGTTCACGCCCGACTACGTGGCCATCAGTCCCAACAGCAAGATCCCCGCGATCGTTGATCCGGATGGTCCGAAGGAGAAGGGTGTAAAGGGTCCGTTCACCCTCATGGAGTCGGGCGCCATCCTCGTCTACCTCGCCGGCAAGACCGGAAAATTCCTGCCGGCGTCGGACGCGGGCAAGTACCGCGCGCTGGAATGGCTGATGTTCCAGATGGGCGGCGTCGGCCCGATGTTCGGCCAGACGCATCACTTCCTGCGCGCCGCGAAGGAAAAGGTGCCGTACGCCATCGATCGTTACACCAAGGAGAAGGATCGCCTGTACGGCGTGCTGGAACGCCGCCTCGGTGAGGTGGCGTACCTCGCCGGCGAGTACTCGATTGCCGATATCGCCACCTACCCGTGGGTGGCGCGTTTCGATTGGCATCTGACCAACCTCGACGATTATCCGAACGTGAAGCGCTGGTTTCTGGCGATGGCCAATCGGCCGGCAGTACAGAGAGGCATGGCGGTACCGGGGTAGGAGGCTTGTAGATGACCGTGGATTAGGCATCTACAAGAGGTTGGTGTTCTGGAAAGGCTGCTTTGGATGCGGCTTTTTTTGTTTTTTGAGCTTTTGTTTTTCGCCTGTCGGCGAGGTACTTTCTTTGCTCGTGCAAAGAAAGTACCCAAAGAAAGCACGCCCCGACGGTCCCGGTCGCACTGCGTGCGACTACCCTGCGATGCTCGGTCTCTGAGGCGGCTCCGCAACTCACATCCGCAGTCAGTCGACTGCGGA
>CANIIN010000374.1 GCA_947467405.1 Betaproteobacteria bacterium
AGAAGCTCTTTTGCGCGATCAGCAGCCCGACGAAGGCGCCGCCGAGCGCGATCGGCAGCATGCCCGCGCCCATGGCGATGGTGGTCATCACGATCGGGCGCGCGCGCTTGCGGCAGGCATCGAGCAGCGCTTCCAGGCGCGTCATGCCATGCTCGCGGCGCGCCATCACGGCGTACTCCACCAGCAGGATCGAGTTCTTGGTGGCGATCCCCATCAGCATGATCAGGCCGATCAGCGAGGGCATCGAGAAGCTCTTGTTCGCCACCAGCAGCGCGACGAACGCCCCGCCCAGCGACAGCGGCAGCGCGGCGAGGATGGTCACCGGCTGCAGCACGTCCTTGAACAGCAGCACCAGCACGACATAGATGCACAGCACGCCGGCCAGCATGGCGAGGCCGAAACTCGCGAACAATTCGTCCATCACCTCGGCGTCGCCGACGGCGGTCTGGCGCACGCCCGGCGGCAGATTGCGCAGGCTGGGGAGCTTCTGCGCCGCCTCGGTAACGTCGCCCAACTGCTGGCCCGACAGTTCGATCTCCAGGTTCACGTTGCGCGAACGGTCGTAACGGTCGATCACCGCGGGCCCGCTGGAAATCTCCAGCGTGGCGACCTGCCCCAGCATCACCGACGGCACGCCCGGCCGCGCGCTGGGCACGGCCAACCGTTCCAGCACCGACTGCTCGTTGCGCGCGGCGTTGGCCAGGCGCACCACCACCGGCACCTGGCGCTCGGCCAGATTCACCTTGGGCAGCGCGACGTCGTAGTCGCCGACCGTGGCGACGCGCAGCGTCTCGCCGATGGCCGCGGTGGTCACGCCGAGATCCGCCGCGCGCGCCAGGTCGGGGCGCACCGCCAGTTCGGGCCTCACCAGCGCGGCGGTCGAGGCGATGCTGCCGATGCCGGGAATGGTGCGCAGGTCGCGTTCCACGGCGCGCGCCGCTTCGCCCAGCACGCGCGGATCGTCGCCCGCCAGCACCAGCACGTATTTCTCGCCCGAGCCGCCCAGGCCGACCTTGGTGCGCGCGCCGGGCAGCGCGGTCAGCGCGTCGCGCATCTCTTGCTCGATGACCTGTTTGCGCACCGGGCGGCTGCGCCGTTCGGTGAGCTGGATGGTGAGCGTCGCCTGCCGCACTTCGGCGGCACCCTGCGGCGCGAACGGATCGGAGCCCACCGATCCGCTGCCGATGGTGGTGTAGACGCTCTTGACGTGCGTGACGCCGGCCACGAGCTCACGGGCGCGCTCCGCCGATTGGCGGGTCTGCGCCAGCGTCGCGCCGGGCGGCAGCTCGATGTGTACCTGGGTCTGCGAATTGTCGTCGGGGGGAATGAAGCCGGTGGGCAAGAGCGGAATCAGCATGATCGAGCCGACGAAAAACGCCACCGCGGCCAGCAGGGTGGCAAAGCGGTATTCAAGGCACCACGCGGCGCAGCGCATGTAGAGGCGCATCAGCAGGCCTTCCGGCTGCGCCGCGCCGACCGGCTTCAGGATGTAGGCGGCCATCATCGGCGTGAGCATGCGCGCCACCAGCAGCGACGCGAACACCGCCAGCGACGCCGTCCAGCCGAACTGCTTGAAGAACTTGCCGGGGATGCCGCTCATGAACGCGGTGGGCAGGAACACCGCGATCAGCGTGAAGGTCGTGGCGATCACCGCCAGACCGATTTCGTCGGCCGCTTCCATGGCCGCCTGATAGGGCGTCTTGCCCATGCGCAGGTGGCGCACGATGTTTTCCACCTCGACGATGGCGTCGTCGACCAGCACGCCCACCACCAGCGACAGCGCCAGCAGCGTCACCACGTTCACCGAGAAGCCCAGCGTATCCATGCCGATGAAGGCCGGTATCACCGACAGCGGCAGCGCCACCGCCGACACGAAGGTGGCGCGCACGTTGCGCAGGAACAGGCCCACCACCAGCACCGCCAGCAGCGCGCCTTCGTAGAGCAGCCACATCGAGCCGTGGTATTCGTCCGCCACCGGCGTGGCGAAGTCGAACGCTTCCGTCAGCGTGATGTCGGCATGCGCCTGCTGCAGCCCGGCCAGCGCCGCGCGCACGCCGCTGCCGACTTCGATTTCACTCGCGCCGCGGCTTCGCGACACCTCGAATCCCACCACCGGCTGGCCGTCGAGCAGGGCAATGGAGCGTCGCTCCGCCACGCTGTCGGTCACGCTGGCGACCTGATCGAGGCGAATGCGCCGCCCGTCCGACAGCGACAGTTCCATCGCGCCCAGTTCGGCTGCAGTCGTCACCGCCGCCATGGTGCGCACCGGCTGCTCGCCGCCGGACAGATCCGCGCGGCCGCCGGCGCTCTCCTGCTGCACCATGCGCAAACGGCGCGACACGTCGGCGGCACTGGCGCCCAGCGCCAGCAGCTTGAGGGGATCGAGCGCGACGCTCATCTCGCGCGTCACGCCGCCGACGCGGCTGACCTGCCCCACGCCGCGCACGCCGAGCAACTGGCGCGTCAGCGTGTTGTCGACGAACCACGACAGCGCCTCTTCGTCCATCTTGCTCGAGGCGATGGCATAGGCCAGCACCGGCGTGCCTGCCAGATCGAGCTTGGCGACGATGGGGTCGCGCATGTCACCGGGCAGGTCGGCGCGTACGCGCGAGATCGCCGAACGCACGTCGTCCAGCGCTTCCTGCACCGGCTTCTCGAGACGGAATTCGGTGGTGATGGTGACGCCGCCGTCCTGCACCTTGGTGTAGATGTGCTTCACGCCCTGTAGCGCGGCGATGGAGTTCTCGATCTTGCGCGCCACGTCCGTTTCCAGCTGCGAGGGCGAGGCGCCCGGCAGCGACGCGGTCACGGTGACCGTGGGCAGGTCGAGGTCGGGAAAGTTCTGCACCTTCATGGCGGAAAACGAAAACAGTCCGCCCGCGGTGAGCAGCACGAACACCATCAGCGCCTGAATCGGGTTGCGGATCGACCAGGCCGATACGTTCATTTCGTCACCGCTTGCACCACGCGCACCAGGTCGCCGTCGGCGAGGAAGGCCGCGCCGTTGGCCACCACGCGCTCGCTGCCAGTCAGGGTGCCGATCACTTCGACCAGGTCGCCGGAACGGCGGCCGAGCTTCACCTTGATCTGCGACACGCGCTGTTCGGCGCCGCTGGCGGCCACCACGAATACATAGGAGAAGCCGTCGCGCAACGAGATCGCCGCCAGCGGCAGGGCCAGCGCGCTGGCGCGGCCGGTGGCCAGTTCGCCACGCGCGAACATGCCGGCCTTGAAGCCGCCACCGCGCGTCGCGCTGGCCGGCAGGTCCACGTACACCAGCGCACTGCGCGTCTGTGGGTCCACGGTGGGCGCGATCACGCGCACGCGCCCATTGGCGACCGTGCCCGCGGCCGACGTCACCGTGACTGACTGGCCGGGCCGGATGCGTGCGACCTCGGTCGAGGTCACTTCGGCGCGCCACTCGAGGCGGTCGCCGCGGATCAGACGGAACAGTTCCTGGCCCTGCGGCACCACCGCGCCGAGGGTCGCACTGCGTGACGAGATGCTGCCGTCGTCCGGCGCGAGCACCGTGGTGTGCTTGAGCCGCAGTTCCTGGCTGGTGACTTGCGCGCGCAGCGAGAGAGCGCGCGCCTCGGCGGTTTTCTCCGCGGTCAGCAGTTGCGCGATCTGCTGCTGGCTGAGCGCGCCGGAGGG
>CANIIN010000375.1 GCA_947467405.1 Betaproteobacteria bacterium
CCGACAGCACCAGGTCCTTCGTCGTCTGATTGGTCAGCTTGACGTCCGCGTGCGTATTCACAACTGCACCGCCCAGCGATGCCGTCGGTGACACGCTCACCATGGCGAATTTATCGTATGCGTAAGGGCTATCCTGCGTATTTCGGCTGTATGACACCCCACCGGCAAGCTTGGTCTGGGGGGAAAGCGCATATCCGCCATTCAGGTTCAACTGATGGAAGTCATTGCTCGGTGGAGTTCCCATGGTCTGAAGAACCGAGGCGCCAGTCCACGTCTGCCAAGTCACACCATTGTTGTTGTCGTGAAAAAAGGAACCATAATAGGATCCCGTTGCATGCGCTTTGTCACCGGTCCAGTTCAATGCGACAGTAACCGTGTCGGTCTTGAAGTCCGTTGGCATAGGCAGAATTGATATCTTCTGACCATCGGCATTTGCTGCAGTACCGCCCACTGAGATAAATGGCGCGGTGGCTCCAGCGGAGCCATAGGAGCCAAATCCCATCAGCCTCGCACCCGACTGATCTAGACGATTGAAATCAACCTTCAGATCCCATTCCGAATTCAATCGCAATCCGCCCAGAATCGACATATTCTCGCGCGTGGTGCTGATATCCATCTTGTTGAATGTTGCCAACTGCGCTGCCGTTAACGTCCGTGTTCCTGGACTGGCAGTGGTAATTCCAGTCATGACGGCGGGCAGGGTGAATGTGTTTCCACCCATGGCTCCACTAAACGGCGTCTGATACGAATCTGAGAGGTTTCGACGCAACTCGTCATATCCGATGCTGAGGCTCCATTTCCCCTGATCACTCATTGAAGCACCAAGGTTACGGGAGGTCAGCCCGATATCGGTGGCAGTAAATGACCAAGCACGGGTCCCGTTGCTGTCGCCATATGCATCGCCGCCACGAAGACTAAAGTTGCCAATGACGTCCCCGCCTGACTTGTTCATGCCAGAAAATTCACCAAACTTGGCTGAACTCTTGGACGTACTAGATAGGCCCAGTTCGGCCGAATTGGTCGGCATCTTCAGCGCCGCCGCTTCCGCGTCATCCGCCTGCGCAGGCATGGCACACATCGCCAGGAACACCCCTTCAACCGCAAGGGTCAGCGCCTTGATCTTCATGTTGTTGATAGTTTTCATAACAATCTCCCGATCACAATTCTTAGCGCTGGAAATAACCGCCGTTGGGGCTGTTCGAGCCATGAATGACGCTGTGGCAGTTGTTGCAGGCACGTCCCGTCAGGTTGGCACTCGGTCCGCCGGTGCCGGTAGTCAATCCACCCTGGTTGCCAGCCGCATTGCGTCCAGCAGGAGTACCGCTGGCATGTGAGCCATCGTGGCAGGACTGGCACAGGAAGGGCGACCGGGTCTTCAGGAGCGGCGCGATGTTGGAGCCGTGAGGCACATGGCAATTCACGCAACTGTCGACCACCGGCTGGTGCTCCCAGAGGAACGGTCCACGCTTGTCGGCATGGCAGGTGAAGCAGGTTTCGTTGAGGGTGTTCTTCTTCAGCAGGCTGGGTCCAACTGAACCGTGCGGATTATGGCAATCCGAGCACACCACCTTGCCGGCGTCGATCGGATGCGTGGACACCTTGTGGCTATCGGCACGCTGCTCCTTGTGGCAGGTGAAGCAGACCTGTGTTTGCGTCTTCTTGGCCAACACGTTGTCCTTTGGCGCGTGAACCTTGTGGCAATCGTTGCAGGCCACCTGATTGTTCTGGTGGGCGCCGCCATCCCAGTTGGCGCGAGCCGTGCCCTTGTGGCAGTTCATGCACTGACCGGCGCGGTCCTTGTCATCATTGGCCGCATAGGCGCCCTTCTTGAAGACATAATCCGGTGCCGGACGGCCCTTGCCGGAGGTATTGCCCTTCAGGTGGGCCTCGCTCTCGCCGTGGCATGTCTGGCACGTTGGTGTTCTGGAGTCTCCTCGTACACCATGCTTGGTCTGGTAGATCGTCAGGACGGGTGCTGTTTCGCTCTCATCGTGGCAACGAGTACAGACCGCATCGCGTTTCAGCGCATTCTGAGCCGAGTACCCACCGGTCGTACTGCCAAGGTTGGGCAGGTTGCTGTCGGCAGCGAAAAGCGAACTCGCCATCAGCATTCCCGTTACCGCTGCAAGAGCCAAAAACCTTTTTCTTATCTGCACCATTTGTCTCTCCTAGACCTGAACTTCATCAACCGAATGCCTGAATTGCCAACCACTCCGCCTCGCGAACGAGTCGGATCTATTTCACCGACAGAATCCAATCGACCAGATTCTTGACCTGTGCCTCGTCCTTGGCCTTGATGACCTTGTGCTCTTCCTCGTGACCATCTTCAAACTTGACTTTGCCGCCAGTGGTCAGGTGCTTCACGAGTTTTGCCTGCGCATCGGCCTTGCCCTTGTATTTGGCTGCGGTCTCGTTGAAACCGGGGCCGTCCTTCTTCTTGTCCACGGCGTGACACTTGAAACAATTGTTGGCGCGGGCCAGTTCGCGCGCAGCCGCTTCGTCAGCAGCCTGAGCGGCGGTCGGAATCATGAAAGTTGCTGATAAAGCAAGTACTGCCAAGATTAGAGCTGAGTTGAGAACACTTCTCTTTATCATTTGATTTTCCTCGCCTTTTTCCTAATTACATCTTCATACAATTTGACGCACTTAAGTAACATCGTCAATTTTGGTGTATCGCAACCGGCCAGTCCCAACCACGCGTGGAGCCCGAATCACCCCGCCGCCCCCCGTGCCCCGTCTCATCGACAACGACTCGGGTGGCCCATTCGGGCGCCAGCCGCCGAAGGCCGTCGCTTAATAGTGGCGCCTGCCAATTGGAATAGATTCGGGCTGGAGACTTGAGCCCGCGACCTTGAATGGATTCGATGAGTCCCCCCCATGCGTTGAGCGGAGTGTCGGCTCGGCCTAGTGCTACGCCGAGAATCCGCTTGGCCGCGCTGCCTTCCCCGACGGCGATGGCCACATGCAAGGGAAAATCCAGGCTTTCGGGGCAAGCCGGTGTTGCGACAGTCAACATCCAGAGATCCTGATCGCAGTGAGCGGCCAAGGAGCGCTGCTTCCAGGCGCTGACTCGTGTAGCCCATCTCGCGGCCAGTTCCGGCACCACATGCGTGACCTGGTGCGCACGATCTCCGAAGACCGCCCGAAGGATGCCCGTCAGATTTTCACTCTGGACGGCGTCAAGACATTTCCATTCAGCGGCGTCGGAGGGATCCAGTGCACGATGGGCATATTTCGGCACCAATTGGGATCGGAAAAATACTGCCCCGCCATTCTTCGACCGGGCCTTGGGGTACCGGACCGTCAACGCTCCCAACCCGGTCGTGACAGTTCGTGGAGGCTGAAAACCGTTGCGCACGACGGTTTGCACTTCATCGCCATGACGATGCTGCAGCAAAAACCGTTCGAATTCCTGTTGCAGTATCCATGCGACCAAAGCCTCCGCATTTATCCGCAAACACTCCCGCAGTACCCTGGCGGCCGAAGCGGCCACCGTGAATTCAACCACTGTCCACTCCCGATCGTTTGGATTGGCGACTGCCATCGGCACTGTCCGCAACCACCACCCACTTTTTCTTATCAGAATCCGCGAAATGCCAGCGGGTTCCAAGTTGCCGCCACTTTGCACCGCTCAGCCCGGCAA
>CANIIN010000376.1 GCA_947467405.1 Betaproteobacteria bacterium
ATCATGATTTCTACCGGCAACGAGGAGCACTTCAAGCGCATCTGCGAAGTGCTGGACGCGCCCGAGATGGCGACTGATCCGCGCTTCGAGACCATGACGGTGCGCGGCCCCAATCGGCTTGCGCTGTTCGACGCCATGAATGCCAGGGCCCGGAGCTGGAAGGCCATCGAACTGGTCGATGCCTTGGCCGCAGCCGGCGTGCCGGCCGGCGCGGTGAACAACGTCGAGCAGGCCATGGCGGACCCGCAGGTCAAGGCGCGTGGCATCGAATTCACCCTGCCGCATCCGCTCAAGCCCGATCTGCGCCTCATTGCCAGCCCGGTACGGCTGTCGCGAACGCCGCCGTCCTATGATCGCCCGCCGCCCATGATCGGCCAGCACACCGACGAGGTTCTGCGCGACTGGCTGGACATGGATGCGGATGCCATTGCTGCATTGCGTCGTGACGGCGTGATCTGAGCGATGCGCGACGCCATGCGAAAATGGTCCACCGTTCATCTGATGCACACTGTTTTACAACGCGTTTCACACCCGCAATAACCGAGCACGAGGAATCGTCATGCAACTGACCGTATCGGCGGAAGAAAAGCAATTCCGCGAAGAAGTGCGCACCTGGCTGAGCGAGAACGTCCCCAAGGACCGGCTCCCGCCCATCGGCGAGGAACACAAGGCTTTCCTCAAGGAATGGCAGAAGAAGCAGTTCGACGGCGGCTGGGCCGGCATCGACTGGCCCAGGGAATACGGCGGGCGCGGCCTCTCCATCATCGAGCAGATCATCTGGTTCGAAGAATACGTGCGTGCCGGCGGCCCGGACTCCGGTTGCCTGTTCGTCGGCTTGAAGCACGGCGGCCCCACGCTGATCGTGCGCGCCTCGGAAGAGCAGAAGAGGTTCCACCTGCCCGCCATCCTGAAGGGCGAGCAGATCTGGTGCCAGGGCTTCTCCGAGCCCGGCGCCGGTTCCGACCTGGCCGGCCTGCGTACGCGCGGCGTGATCGACGGCGACCACATCGTGGTGAACGGCCAGAAGATCTGGACCAGTTACGCGCAGCTCGCCGACTATCAGGAACTGCTCATCCGCACCGACCCCGAGATGTCCAAGCACCGCGGCCTGACCTGGGTGATCGGCGACATGAGCCTGCCCGGCATCACCGTGCGGCCCATCCAGTCCATCGATGGCGAGTACCACAACTGCGAAGTGTTCTACGACAATGTGCGCATCCGGCTGAAGAACGTAGTGGGGCAGGTCGGCGAGGGCTGGCGCGTGGCCATGTCCACGCTGTCATTCGAGCGCGGCACCTCGTTCATGCATTTCCAGCTGGAACTCTCGCACGCCATCGACGAGCTGATCCGCATGGCCGGCGAACGCAAGGGCCGCGACGGCCGCGTGCTGATCAAGGACGACGCCATCGCTTCGCGCCTGGCGCGCCTGCGCGGCGAGGTCGCGGCGCTGCGTTCCATGACCTACATGGCGGCTTCGCGCGGTTCGCGCCAGGAGATGCCCGGGCCCGAGGGCACCTATCTCGCGCTGTTCTACGGCGAAGTCGTGCAGCGCGTCATGGCCGCGGCCATGGACGTGTTGGGCCCGGACAGCCTGATGTTCGATGCGCATGATTGCGAAGCCTGGACGCACCGTTACCTGCGGACCTTCGCCTCGACCATCGGCGGCGGCACTTCGGAAATCCGCCGCAATATCGTCGGCGAGCGCGTGCTCGGCCTGCCACGCGATTCACGCGCCTGAGCCGCGAATGCCAAAGCATTAAATTAACAAGGGGGCAAGCCCCCTAGATCCCCCACTTTAGAGGGAAGCCTTAGGATGGTTTTGTGCCTTTCTGGACTTGGCCAGCGCTTCACTAAGAACATCGGAGAACACTCATGATCGATCTTATCCCGACACAAGAACAGCAGGAAGTCGCCGACAGCATCGCCGCCTTCCTCACCGACAACCTGCCGGTGGAACGCCACCGCACCGATCGCGGCCGCCGCGGTCACAGCGAGCACGAACCGGAAATCTGGTCGCAACTCGCGGACCTCGGCTGCTTCGGCCTGTCGCTGGCCGAAGACAAGGGCGGCATCGGCCTGTCCATGGCCGAAGAGACGCTGGCCTTTCGTGAATACGGCCGGTACATGGTGTCGCCGGCCATGCTCGGCACCGTGCTGGCCGGCAAGATCGCCGCGCACGCCGGCAAGACCGACCTGGTCGCTGCGTTGCTATCGGGCCAGCGCCGCGCCGGCATCGGCAACGACGCCGGCCCCAATTATCCGGCCGGCACGTTGCAGCTCTTCGATGTGCGTCCCGAAGACCTGGTGGTGGTGTGGAGCGAGGCCGGCGCGCAGTTGTACGAAGCGTCCGCGCTCGGCGCTGTCACCAGACTGGAGTGCATCGACCAGTCAGTGAGTTTCGGCACCGTCAACGCCGCCAAGGCCAAGCCGATTGCATCCGTGTCGGCCAAGGAGCAACCGCTGCCGCTGATCGCCTCGGTGCTGTCCGCGGCCATGCTCACCGGCATCATCGAAGGCATCCGCGACATGGCGGTGCTGCAGGCGCAGACGCGCATGCAGTTCGGCCAGGTCATCGGCACCTTCCAGGCCGTCAAGCACAAGGTCGCCGACATCGGCATGGCGGGCGAACTGGCGTGGTGCGAAACGGTGTATGCCGCACTCACGCTGGTCGAGCGCACGCCCGATGCGCCTTTCCACGCCGACAACGCCAAGATGATTGCCGGCACCGGCGCGCTGGATTCGGCTCGTGCCAACATCCAGCTGCACGGCGGCATGGGTTTCACGCAGGAGTTGAACGCCCACCTGTTCCTGAAGCGCGTGCACGTGCTGAACGAAATCGGCGGTACGCCGCGTGAACTGCAGCATCGCGTCCTGGTGCTGCCGAAGGACGCCTGATCGGCACATTGATCGCTTGCTGAAACGACAGCGCCGGCCAGAAGCCGGCGTTGTCATTTCAGGGCCTCGACGGATGTCGTCCCGTCGGGGTGGCAGGCGATGATCAGGTCGGCGGGGCGGCCGCAGCCGCCGCCTGCTCTCCCGCCTTGCGTTTCGCCTCGCTGTGCGATTCGCGCCGCGAATGGAGCATGCCCTCCGCGGTGTAGATGACCAGTGCAGTCCAGATGGCGATGTAGCCGACCAGCTTCACGCTGTTGAACGGTTCGCCGTACATCAGGATGGCGATCATCATCTGGATGGTGGGCGCGAGGTACTGCAGGATGCCCAGCAGGGCCATGGAAATCTTGCGCGCGGCGGTGGCGAACATCAGCAACGGCACGGCAGTGATCGGCCCGCTCATCAACAGCAGCACCTTCGTCAGCGTCGGGACGTCGGGAGACGCCATGGCGCTCTGTCCGCTGGCGGTCATCCACCACAGCAGTCCGGCTGCAAACGGAAACAGCATCATCGTCTCCAGCGTGAGTCCTTCCAGCGCCCCCAGCGGCGCGGTCTTGCGCAGCAGTGCGTAGGCGGCGAAGGAAAAGGCGATGATCAGTCCGACCCATGGCACGTCGCCCGCCATCCATGTCAGCCAGGCGACGCCCAGTGCGGCGATGCCGACCGACGCCCACTGCCCGGCGCGCAACCGTTCGCGCAGCAGCAGGAAACCCAGCATCACGTTGACCAGCGGATTGATGAAGTAGCC
>CANIIN010000377.1 GCA_947467405.1 Betaproteobacteria bacterium
CGGCGTCCCGACATCGTGGCCTCGCGCTGGCGCATCGAGGCCTCGGCGCGCGACATCCAGTCGGCCAAGGCGGCCTTCTATCCCAACATCAACCTGGCCGCGGCCCTGGGTTCGCAAAGCATCGTCCTGTCGAAGTTCCTGTCCGAAGACAGCCAGTTCGTTTCCTTCGGCCCGGCATTGCGCCTGCCGCTCTTCAACAGCGGCACGCTGAAGGGCACGCTGGCGGCGCGCGATGCCGAATACGACGGGGCCGTGGAACGCTACAACCAGCAGGTGGTGGATGCCCTGCGCGAAGTGGTCGACCAGATGGATGCGCTGCGCTACACCGACCTGCAGCGCGAGGAACTGGAACGCGCCCAGGCGCTGGCTGATGACGGCCTGCGTCTGGCAAAAGCGCGGCAATCCGGCGGACTGGTCGGCAGCCTGCCGGCGCTGGTCGCGGAAGGCCAGGTGCTGGCGCGCAAGGCCCAGCTGGCCGACATCCGCGCCATGCGCCTCGCGCTCAACGTCAATCTCATTCGCGCGCTGGGCGGCGGCAACGAAGACACCTCGCCCCGCATCGCCAGCACCCCAGCCAACGCAGCGCGTTGAAAACTTTCGCAAGCATTCCCGACAAGGACCCGTTTCATGGCCAAGCATCCGACAATCGACAGTAACGTGGAAGAAGCCGAAATCACCCCGACCGGCAGGCGTCGCCTGTTCCTCTCCATCGTGCTGCTGGCATTCATCGTCGCAGGAGCCTCCTACGCGTACTGGTGGAGCACCAAGGGGCGTTACGCCGAATCCACCGATGACGCCTATGTCGGCGCCAGCATCGTGCAGGTCACGCCGCAGATCAGCGGCACGGTGACCGCCGTGAACGCCGAGGAAACCGACTACGTGAAGGCCGGGCAAGCGCTGGTCGAACTGGAGAAGTCCGACGGCCGCGTGGCGCTCGACCAGGCGGAAGCGCAACTGGCCGTGACGGTGCGCCAGATCAGCAACCTGATCGCCACCACCGGCGAACGCGAGGCCGCCATCGCGCAGCGCCGCACCGATCTCGCCCGCTCGCGCGAGGATCTGGCGCGTCGCGAAAAAATCGCCGCCAGTGGCGCAGTATCGGTCGAGGAAACCGAGCATGCCCGCGCCGCCGTTGCCGCAGCCCAGGCTGCGCTGGATGTCGCCGAGCGTGCGCTCACTTCGCACCAGACATTGGTGCGCGGCACGTCTGCCGAAGCGCATCCGCAAGTGCTCACCGCCGCCGCGCGCGTTCGCGAGGCCTACCTGAACTACGCGCGCACCGCGATTGTCGCGCCGGTATCCGGCGTGGTGGCGAAGAAGAACGTGCAGGTGGGGCAGCGCGTGGCGCCCGGCGCGGCGCTGCTGACGGTGGCGGCGCTGGACAACGTCTGGGTGGACGCCAACTTCAAGGAAGTGCAGCTTGCCGTGCTGCGCGTGGGTCAGCCGGTCACGCTGCATGCGGACATGTACGGCAGCGACATCGCATACCACGGCAAGGTGAGCGGCTTTGCCGCCGGGACCGGCAGCGCCTTTGCGCTCTTGCCGGCGCAGAACGCCACCGGCAACTGGATCAAGATCGTGCAGCGCGTGCCGGTGCGGGTGATGCTCGATCCGGCGGAAGTGGCGAAGAACCCGCTGCAGGTCGGCCTGTCCATGCATGTCGAAGTCGACACGCACAACCGCGACGGCGAACGCCTGCCGCGCGTGGTGCGCGAGACGGCTGCTGCAACCGGCCCGGCCGCAGCACCGCTGGATGCCGTCGCTGCGCAACGCGTGGCCGACATCATCAAGGCCAATCGGTGAATGGTTGAGTGGCCGAGCGCGCCGCAACCGCCCCGACTGCAAAACCTGAAACAGTGATCCACGCATGATGGCCTCGAACGGGAATCGCCAGTGACCGCAGCCGTAATGAACAAGACCGGCCCCTACCCGGCCGAGGGGAGGCTGTTGCTGACGCTGGTGCTGGCGCTGGCGAATTTCATGCAGGTGCTTGACCTGACCATCGCCAATGTATCGCTGCCGGCCATTACCAGCGATCTGGGCGCGGTGCCCAGCCAGGGTGCCTGGATCATCACCTCCTACGCCGTGGCCAATGCCATCGGCGTGCCGCTCACCGGCTGGCTGTCCGACCGCTTCGGCCAGGTGCGCATGTTCGTTTTCGCCACGCTGCTGTTCGGTACGGCGTCGCTCATGTGCGGCCTGTCATGGAGCATGCCGATGCTGATCGCCTCGCGCCTCCTGCAAGGCGTCGGCGCAGGCTTCATGGTGCCGCTGTCGCAGGCCCTGCTGATGCGCAGCTACCCGCCGGAAAAGCAGGGCGTGGCGCTGACCATCTGGAGCATGACCACCGTGGTCGGCCCCATCGCCGGGCCGCTGCTGGGCGGCTGGATCACCGACAACGCGCACTGGTCGTGGATTTTCCTGATAAATGTCCCGGTCGCGTTCCTTTGCGCCTTCGGCATCTGGGAACTCCTCAAGGACCGCGACACCCCCATCCGCAAACTGCCGCTGGACCGCGTCGGCATGGTGCTCTTGATCGTCTGGGTCGGCTCACTGCAGCTCATGCTCGACAAGGGCAACGAGCTCGACTGGCTCGGCTCGCCCTTCATCACCACCCTGGCGGTCATGGCGGGGCTGGGTTTCGTTCTCTTCATCATCTGGGAACTCACGGAAAAGCACCCGGTGGTCGACCTGACCCTGTTCAAGGAGCGCAATTTCACGCTGGGCATCCTGGCGCTGTGCATGATGTTCACGGCCTTCATGGCCACCAATCTCGTGTCCACGCTGTGGCTGCAGACGCAATTGGGTTACACCGCGCTACTGGCGGGCTATGTCACCGCCTCCGGGGCCATCCTGACCCTGTTCGCCGCCCCTATCGTGGGTCGCAACATGCATCGCTTCGATCCGCGCGCACTGGGCAGCTTCGGACTGGGATGCATGGCCATCGCGATGTTCTACCGCGCCCACTTCACCAGCGGCGTGGATATCGACACGCTGATCATTCCGCAGTTGATCACCGGATTCGCCGGCGCGTTCATTTTCGTGCCCATCATCGGCATCAACATGGGCAACATTCCCCCGCACCGGCTGGCCGCCGCGGCCTCGATGCAGAACTTCATGCGCACCATGTTCGGCAGCTTCGGCACCTCGGTGGCGGTGGCGGTCTGGTCACAGCGCGAAGCCCTGCATCACAGCCAGCTGGCTGCACACATGAATGCGGCATCGGGCCCCGCAGCCGATTACGCCAATCTGCTGGCATCGCAGGGACTGCCGCCGGCGCAGACCTGGTCCATCTTCGAGCGCATGTTGAGCGTGCAGAGCCAGACCATGGGTGCCAACGACGTCAGCCTGCTGGCCTCCGGACTGCTGCTCATCGGCGTCGCCATGCTATGGGGCACGCGCGCGCCATTCCGACGTGTCAGCGGCCCGGTGGCGGCCGCCGCAGACTGACAACCGATGCTCAGTCGGCCTTGGCGCCGGTGGCCTTGATCACGGCGGCCCAGCGACTGCCTTCGCTCCTGACGAACGCGGTGAACTCCTCGACCGACATGGTTTGAGGATCGGCTCCCTGCGTGGCGATGGCAGCGCGGACTGCGGGATCCTGGATGGCCTTCACCACCTCGGCGTTCAGGCGGCGAAC